>JAAEQG010000743.1 GCA_024231775.1 bacterium | reverse complement strand
GCGTTGCGTGGGGCGACTGGGACGGCGATGGCGACCTCGACCTGGCCGTCGGGAACGAAGGTGAGCCGAACCGCGTATACGAGAATTCCGAGGGCGGCCTCACCCCTGTCTGGGACTCCGCCGAATCTGACTACACCTGGAACGTTGCGTGGGGCGACTGGGACGGCGATGGTGACCTCGACCTCGCCGTCGGAAACGCTCAGTACCAGCCGGACCGCGTCTACGGAAATATCGGTGGTGACCTCATTCCTGCCTGGACCTCCCCTCACACTGACTACTCCGCCATGGTGGCGTGGGGCGACTGGGACGGCGATGGCGACCTCGACCTCGCTGTGGGGTGCCATTCTGGGCCGAACCGCCTATACGAGAACATTGGGGCCGACCTTATTTCGACCTGGAGTTCAGACGACTCCGCCTATACCTACCCCGTTGCGTGGGGCGACTGGGACGGCGACGGCGATCTCGACCTCGCCGCTGCAAACTGCAACCAGTCTACCCTCGTCTACTCAAACACCGGCGGACTTCTTTCCATTGGCTGGACCTCTGCCGATCCCAGCATGAGCGTGGTCTGGGGCGACTGGGACGGCGACGGCGACCTCGATCTCGCCACCACGGCCGAAACCCCCGACCCCGTCGTCCGCGTCTACTCAAACGGCGTCCTGAACCGGCCAGGACGTCTCCCGGAGACACCAGTGTCTCCGGTCATCCCGCGACGCCCGGGCACCACCGATGCCGCCTTTTTCCACTCCTCCGGGGAGTGCTTGCGGGCGCCACTGTTTTTCGACTACTCCCTGGTCGATGAAGAATCGGATCTGGCGCGGCGGATCGTGCTTGAGTACTCCTCTGCCGGAGGAGGCTCATGGTCTCCCGCCACCGAGTTTTGGTCTGATGGGACCGAGGATGTAACCGCCAGCCCGGGAGGTGAGCCCCACGTATTTGCCTGGGACGCGCTGGCCGACGGTGTGGTGTATGACCACGACGTGGTGTTCCGAATCACGGTGCCGTACCAGGCATCCAAGCGCCTGGCCGGGCCGATCCAGCGGGCGGCCATGAGTGCCACATCGCCCCCCTTCCGGATCTGCGAGCCAGCGGCTGACCTGGCGATCACAAAAACCAACGGCCTGGACACCGTCGTGGCAGGCGAGTCAGTCGAATACACGATCGCCGTGAGCAACAGCGGCCCTTACGACGTGACCGCAGCATGTGTAACCGACGTCTTCCCACCAGATATCAACGATGTCACCTGGACCTGCGACGACTCGACAGGCGGCGGTTCCTGCGGCAGTGCCTCCGGTTCCGGAAACATCGACGAAACGGTGGACCTGCCCCGGGGAACCTCGGTCTCCTTCACCGCCAACGGCACCATCGACCCTGGGGCAACCGGGACGCTTGAGAATACTGCCACGGTTGCAGCTCCGGCAGCCATCACCGACCTCGACCCCGGCAACAACTCGGCTACCGATGCCGATTCGGTTGTGTCCAACCCGGTCGCGGTAACCACCCTGATCCTCGCCCACCCGACCGAGATGGAACTGACCCCGGAACAGGCCGCCCCGTTCCTGGCCGACCTCAGACGCCTGGCCAGCCAGCCGCAGGTTTCGGGCATGGTCATCGACCTCGGTGACTACTCAACCCTGGAAAGCCTCTACGCCAACTGGGATGGCGACCCTGGGAACTCCGACCTTGCCAACGCTGTGCTCTTCGCGCCGAACGGCATTCACGACATCATTCTTGGCCTGCTCGCCAATACCTACCCGAATGTGGAGTATCTGATTTTGGTTGGCGGTGACCAGGTAATTCCGTTTGCCCGTTTCAGCGACGAGACCTGCCTTTCTGAATCGGCATACACCGATTCCTCGAATTCTCTATATGGCCTTTCCCCCAACGGGACCACCGTGGGTCGGGCCCTGGCCGACAACAGGTACCTCTCCGACGACCCTCTCGCCATGCGCCAGCAGGTGCGGCCCGGTGATTTGAGTCAAGATACCTTCGTATCTCTCCCCGATCTGGCGGTGGGGCGCCTCGTGGAAAGCCCTGCCGATATCACAACGGTCATCAACTCCTTCATCGGCCAAAACGGCGTCCTCGACCTGACGCTGCTCGATGAGCAGGACGGTCACAAGGTCCTGGTCACCGGATTTCACTTCCTCATCGACGTGGCTTTGAGGATCAAGGAATTGTGGATAGACAAACTCGGGTATTTCGGAAGCGCGATCGCGCCGGTCAACGGGCGCTTGATCGGCGACGACTGGGACGAGGCAGAACTGCTGTCTGATCTCTGCGGCGCTGGCGACGGACTACCCTATCGACTGATGAACCTGAACGGAGCCGCGACCCACTGGGAGCTTGGCGTCCCGGGTTCCGGCGCGGGAGGCTTCCACGGACTTCCGACCACTGGAACCTCCCCAGAGACATACCTCCTTGATCCGGATGCCTGCAATCCTGGGGCCCTTCAGCTGAGCGGAAACCTTATGTATACCAATGGCTCTCACGCTGGCCTTTCGGTTCAACCGAGCACCGACCCGAACGACGAAACCCTCGACTTGCCCGAAGCCCTGAACTCCCTCGGCCTGACAGCTTATCTGGCAAACACTGGATTCGGCTGGGGACTGATGGACGGCATCGGCTACTCGGAGTGGGTCGTGCAACTGTTTACCGAGGAGCTTATCAGCGCCGGGACAACAACGGTGGGCGAAGCGGTCAAGAACGTAAAACACCGCTACTGGGAGGAGTCGCTGCGTTTCGAGTTCTACGATGAGAAGACTCTGCGGCAGTGGCAGCTGTTCGGCATTCCAAACCTTCAGTTAAGGGTTGCCGGCAGAGCCGGGCTTCCGGAACCCGAGGGGGTCGGTTCGACAACTGTCAGACGTCACCTGTCCAAGGGTGTGCGGGTGGCCAGTGGCGTCGCGGCAGAGCTCGACCGAGATCTCCCGGATGCCCTGGTCAGAGCTGAAATCGAAATCGAATTCCAGGAGGAGGCTTACACCAAACGGCGCGCCTCCGGGGTGGT
>JAAEQG010000742.1 GCA_024231775.1 bacterium | reverse complement strand
CACCGCACGCCTGTTGATCTCGTGTCCCGATGGGCGAGGGATCGTAGCCGCCGTAGCGGGTTTCATCGCCCGATACGATGGCAACCTGCTGGAATCCGACCAGCACACCGACCCGCAGCATGGCGAGTTCTTCATGCGCGTGGAGGTCGAACACGATGGTTTCCAACTCGATGCAGAGTCGTTTGCCCCGGCGTGGCAGGAGGTGGCCGACCGGCATCAGATGAGTTGGCAGGTGCACTGGGGTGACCGGGTGAAGCGCATGGCGATTCTGGTCAGCCGGGAGAGCCACTGCCTCAACGATCTACTCTGGCGTTGGCGGTCGGGCGAGTTGGGCGTGGACATCCCCTTCGTGGCGGGCAACCACCCGGATCTCAAACCGCAGGTGGAGGAGTGCGGACTACCGTTCCACCATCTTCCGATGACGCCAGGTGAAAAGGCCGCCCAGGAGCAACGTCTGCTGGGTATGCTGACAGATGCTGATGTGGACTTCGTGGTGCTGGCCCGCTACATGCAAATCCTCAGCCCGGCGCTGGTGGACCCATACCGCGAACGGATCATCAACATCCACCACAGCTTCCTGCCGGCGTTTGCCGGTCCGCGGCCCTACCACCAGGCGTACCAGCGCGGGGTCAAGCTCATCGGCGCCACCAGCCACTACGTGACCGAGCAACTCGACCAGGGACCGATCATCGCCCAGAGCACCATGCCCATCGACCACCGGGACAACATCGACGACCTGGTCCGCAAAGGCCGCGATCTCGAACGCACCGTCCTCGCCAGCGCAGTACGCCTGCACGTCGAGGACAAAATCTTGGTCAGCCAGAACAAGACCATCGCCTTCGACTGATCCTGCCCGGGCACGCTAGCGGTCAAGTTCATTACAGAACACCATGAACACTAATCCGCCATCAGCCGTACATCTGGAAATGGAGCAGCAGAATCTGGCGCAACCGAGACTTGGTGGATGATGGACGCAGATTGGTTCTTCGTGTTCCCCCTGGCGTGCGCGCTCTTCGATGCGAGCGCCGCCCTGGCCGTGCTGCTCTGTCCCTGGAGGCTAGCTGGCGGCGATGATCGTCCGGTGATCACCGTTTTTCGCGCTGTGCTTGCGGGGCTGGCGGCGGGAAGCCTCTTCGTAGCCAAGTTGCCACTGCTGCTTTCGCTGGGCGTGAACAGGTTTGGATTCGTCCATTTTGCATACCTCGAACTAGCAGTGGCGGTCCCGATTGTCGGCGCTGTCCTCCTGACGCTTGCCTGGGTGCGATGTGGCGGTCGCCCGGTCCGCCGCGCTACTCGCCTCGCGCGGATCATTGCAGCCGCCTGCCTGATCCCGGTTCCCGTGGGCGTCTACGCCACATTCGTCGAACCGTACTGGTTACAGATGGAGACTGCATACGTGCCGGTGCACGTGCAGCGCGAAGGGGAGGACGACGTCAAGGTCGGCGTGTTGGCGGACATCCAGACGAACAGGGTCACGGATTACGAACGGGCCGCTGTCGCGCAGTTGATGGCCCTCGAACCCGACGTGATCCTGTTGCCCGGCGATCTGTTTCAGGGAACGGCGGATATGTTCGCTCGGGAAGAGATCGCCCTGCGCGAGTTACTGTCGCAGCTTTCCGCACCCGGCGGCGTCTTCTGCGTGCTCGGCAACATCGATCGCCCCCGCTGGGTGCAGCGGATCGTAGAGGGAACGCAGATCAGGCTGCTGGTGAATGAGACTGTCGAGACGCGGGTTGGCGATCGGCGTTTGCGAATCGGAGGTATCGAGTTCTCCTATTCGTCAGCCGAGGCACGGCAGACTGTGGAGCAACTGGAGGGCGCGGCTGGGGCTGACGACATCAGGATCCTACTTGCCCACACCCCGGACGCAGTGCAGGCTCTATCGGAGGACACGCGGGTCGATCTCGTCGTCGCCGGCCACACCCACGGGGGACAAGTGTGCTTGCCGTTGATCGGTCCGTTGGTTACGGCGACAACAGTTCCCCGATCGGTGGGCGCGGGAGGATACCACGAGCTGAACGGTCGCCGCATCTATGTCAGCCGCGGCGTGGGCCATGAACGCGGACAGGCGCCCCGAATGCGCTTCCTCGCCCCGCCGGAAACCTCACTTGTCGTGCTCAGCAACAATGAGCCCTGAGACGCCGGTCGCCCCTCCGCCGCAGAGCCCGAATCACGGAGCCGGGGCAGAACAGCTCTGAAGGACGGCAAAGTCCGCCAAGTCGACATCGCCGTCGCCGCTGAGGTCGCAGGCGGCGCAGTCGTAGTCGAGCAGGTTGGGTACGCCGACGCCTGGCCCGGCATGACATCGCTCGAAGAACGCATGGTCCGCAGGATCGACCAGACCGTCGCCACTCAGATCACATGGTGACGCTCCCCAGATCTCGATGTCATCAACGTTCCATCCGGGAAACGTGACCGAACCGTCCGTCGGCCCCATGCCCCAGCGCAGGTAGACCGTCGCGTGGTCATCGACGACGCTTGAAATGTCCAGAACCATCTGAGTCCATTCTGTATCCCCGATGTCGGCGCCCGCAGCCTCCCAGGTCGGCTGCCACGCCTGACCGTCGGTGGACACCTCCACAGTGGCATGGTCAAACTCGGGTTCGCTCGACTCCACCCCCAGCCAGCGCCAGAAGCGCAGCTCCACCGCGGACAGCCCCTGACAGTCCAGGGGGATTGAGGTAAGGTACTCGGTCTCCGACATGTTGCGAGGGTAGTCACCTTCGAGGTTGTATCCATAGACGTTGGCGCCGGTGTAACCACTTTGGGGATCGTAATTGTGGGTTCCACCGCCGGTCGGTACGCCATGTTCCCAATCGCCCTCGACAGTCCAGCCGGGATCAACGTCCAGCGTAAAGGCGTGGGCCAGCACCGGAGCCCGGCCAACGGTGAAGTCCGCGTCGGACTCGTCCTCCCCCATGTTCAGGTCCGCGTCATGCGCCACGACCTTGATGCGATAGCGATCGGTCCACATCGACGGTGCAGTCCAGGCATACGCTCCGTCATTCACCTCCCCCGTAGCGATCAGATGGGGATAGCTGCTGCCTCCGTTCGTGGAGCAGTATAGGTCAATCCCAGTGACGCCTACATCGTCGGTCGCCTGCCAGGTGATGTCCACGGCCTGTCCGGACGCCCAGGACTCTCCGCCGTCAGGAGTCAACACGGTGACGGATGGGAAAGGGTTGGCGTACGCAGGTACGTGCATGACCACACAGTGAATGGCTCCGGCGGCATGGATGATATCTGAGCAGTCCACCGGAACAACCGTATGCCCGGGCAGCGCTCCCTCAAAGACCGCCTGAGCGGCTGCGTCTTCGGTCAAGTACGGAGCGCCGAACGCGGGAATGAGCAGTAGGTCGTTGAGGATCACCGCATTCGTATAGGTATAGTGGGTACCACCGTCATTCCACCCGGGCGTGCGATGGATGGTGTATCCACGTCCACTCAGATCGGTGACCGCGTTCTCGCTGATCGTGTATGGTTGCCCCGTACCGACATCGTACTCCCCGATGACTACGCTGTCGTCCCCCAGCGGCATCATCCACATATCGATGTGCTGCGTCGAATCGAAACCGGTAGGGAACCCGGGATAGATGGTCAGGTCGAGGTTCTGGTAGTCCTGATACAGATCCTTAACGTCCTGCTCGCTCAGGCTGGGGTTCTCGCCGAGCACCAGCGAACTCATGAAAGCATCACCATTGGCGAACAGGTGAAAGTTCCCGCCACCATGCACGAGCGGTATGTCGTAGACAGTCTCCCCCCAGAGCGTCCCCAGGATGCCGGGGAATGCGTTGTCGTACGCACGGAACGAACGATTGTACGTGTGATTCACAATGGCCCGCGCGCCGTCCTCGAAGATGAAACGCGGACCGTAATCGCGCATCCACACGCTGTCGGAGGTGTAGGTGATAAACTCGACCTGGGACATATCAGCACCTGCCCCATCCAGCGTCACCGCGGCACTGTCCCCTTGCGCTACGGTGGCTACGATGTACACCATCGCATCCGGGTCCAGCGTGGTGACCGTCACGGTGAGTTCGGTCAGCACAGAGTTGTACGCGCCCCAGCGAATCAGCATCCCCTCATTCGGGGCGTACTCGGGCGGGCAGTACACCGCACCTGTAGGCGGAGTCCTCTGCGTGAATTGCTCGAGCGGGATGGGCGGGACCGGGTGCTGTCGTTCCCACGACGTCCGGTGGCGCGGCAGAGGATTCACCTCGTCATCCGCCGCCCGCACGAGCATACCCGGGGGGGCCACCGCCACCACCGCCGGCGTCACCATCAACGCTATCAATACGATCACAATGCCAGACCGCCGCATGATGTCGGTTCCTCTTCTGTTTGGAGGCTGGCTGTCCGTCACCGTGTTGCCAACGGTGCGCCATTTCCCCTCGCGGTGAGTGCCATTAAGTCGACACAGGCGTCCCGCCAACGCCGTCCCCCGAAAAGCAATTGCTGCTTCAGCGGAACGTCAATGGTCTGATTGTACCGAACGGAGGACGGCGAAGGAACCTGTTCCTTGTCCTGGTGCAGACTTGCGGTCGTAACGGCATTAATCCGGTCAGACTTAACAGGACACGAATGACCCGGCTACTTACCGATGCAGAAGCGGCTGAAGACTTGAGTCAGCAGGTCTTCGGTACTCACCTGCCCACACACCGCCGCAAGGGCCTCGAGCGCCTCGCGCAGATCGAACGCGATCAGATCGGCTCGCTCTATGGTCGAGTCGATCGCCCGGCTGTGCGTGATGGCCCGGTCCAGTGCGTCAGACGCCGCCCGGAGTGCGTTGCGCTGTCGGGTCCCCAGGAGGATCGAGCGGTCTTCGGCACCGCCTCGATCTTCGCCGAGCTGGGCCTGGATCGCCCTCCTAAGCTCGGTGGTGCCCGTTCCGGAGATGGCGCTGGTGCCGATTACCGGGAAAGACGCCGTCGCAACCATCCGCTTGATCCTCGCACCGACGACATCCGCGCCTAGCAGGTCGGTCTTGTTGGCAGCGATAACTGCGCGTTTCTCGGGATGATGGCGGAGAATCTCGAAGACGTCGCCTGGAACCTCGCGGGAGATGTCCAGTACCAGACACAGTAGGTCCACCCGGGCGGCGGTTTCTCGGGTCATCGACTGGGCCAGGAGCAACAGCTCATCGTCAGTGCGGTTCAGACCGGCCCCGTCCGCCAGAAGGCAATCCATGGCCGGCAGGGCAAGCGGTGCGGTCAGCACATCGCGCGTGGTCCCCTCGACCGCCGAGCAGATCGCCCGCTCGACACCCGATAACGCATTCATCAAGGAGCTCTTCCCGGCGTTGGCAGGTCCGACCAGCAGGACCGTGGGCAGGACCTCGAAGCGCTCGACGCTGTCTGCGCTGCATAGCAGAGCGTCCAGCTCGGCGCGCAACGTCTTCAACCGGGCGATCAGTTCTCCGGGGGTGATGAACTCGATGGGCTCCTCGGCGAAGTCGATGTCCGCCTCGACCAGAGCGACCACCTCGGCGAGCTGCTCACTCCAGACCTGAGCGGTGCGGGCCGGCGCGTGGTTGCGCAAAGCATGGGCGCTACGCAACTGGGCATCCGATCGCGCCCGGATCAGCGCCCCCACCGACTCGGCTTCATCCAGACTCAAGGCCCCGTTGAAGAACGCCCGGGCGGTGAACTCACCCGGTTCCGCACCGCGAGCGCCCTGTTCGTAGATCCGTTCGAGCAACATAGCCAGCACCGGCGGCGAGCTGAGCGTGTGAAACTCGACGACATCCTGGCGGGTGTAGCTGCGCGGAGCGCGGAAGAGATAGAGCTCACCGGGCACGGTGGCGTGGGGTTCGAGGTGAATCTGTCCGGGATAACGGCAAGAACCGCGCCGCTCCGCCAGAGGCCCAGCCTCATCGTCGGAGAACATAACCGCGGCGATCGCGATAGCCTGGGGACCACTGACCCGCACGATCCCTCGCAACCCGTACCCGGGCGGCGAAGAGACTGCCGCGATCGTGTCATCCAATACATCGAACATGAGTTCGTTCGGCAAAACAGCTTCTAGTCCACCGCCCCTACCGGGGCGGCATCTGTGCGCCTAATCTTCCCCCGCCCTGCCGGGGCGAAGTCTGTGCGCGGTCCGGTGTCCAGGGGTTCCGCTGCGCTCCACCCCTGGCTAGAACCGTGCGCTCCTTCGGGGCGACGCATTCACCAAGTCCCCTGGATGCGGACCCCATCATACTCCAGTGCCCCGGACGAGTACGAACCATCGCAAGACGATATTCTTGTATCCGGCGGTGATCTGTGGTGCAATTGGCTACGCTGGACAATGGACGTGCTCGGTCGGCGCTATGCGGAGGTGGCTCGTGCGGACTCTTCTGGAAAAACTCATTGCCGGCCAGGATCTGACCTGCGGGGAATCCGCCCAGGCCTTCGAGACCATCATGGCAGGCGAAGCGCCGGATGCCCTGCTGGGTGCGTTTCTCGCCGCGCTCGCCGTCAAGGGCGAGACCGTCGAGGAGATCACCGGTGCAGCCCAGGCGATGCGGACCCACGCCACGCCCATCCACTGCGCAGAGGATTGCATCGACACCTGCGGAGCAGGCGGGGATGGGATCAGCACGTTCAACGTATCGACCACCGCCGCGTTGGTGGCTGCGGCAGCGGGGGCGACCGTCGCGAAGCATGGCAACGTAACCAACACGCGCGTCAGCGGTAGCGCAGAGGTTCTGCAGGCTCTGGGCGTGCGCATCGATTGCCCGCCGACCACCGTGGAGCGCTGCCTGCAAGAGATCGGGATCGGGTTCCTATTCGCCCGGGCGCTGCATCCAGCCATGAAGCACGCCGCGGGCGCCCGCCGGGCTTTGGGCGTTCGGACGATCTTCAACCTGCTCGGACCTTTGACCAACCCCGCCGGAGCCCAGCGCCAGGTTCTGGGCGTGCCCAGACCGGAGCTTACCGAAACGATCGCCGAGGTACTCGGGCAACTGGGAGCGGTGCATGCCATGGTCGTGCATGGCCTGGACGGTCTGTGCGACCTGACCGTCACGGCGGAGACGCGCATCACCGAGTTGCGCGACGGACGAATCGAGACGCGCCGGATCAGTCCGGAGAATTTGGGCGTCCCGCGCGCCTGCCTGGCTGACCTGGCGGTGAATTCTGCGGAGGAGAGCGCCCAGGTTGTGCGGGGAATCCTATCCGGGACCCCCGGACCAGCCCGAGACCACACCCTGCTCAACGCCGCCGCCGCGCTCGTTGTGGCTGGCCGAGCGGATGACCTGCCCGCTGGATTCCGCGCCGCAGGCGAAGCGATTGACGACCACCGCGCCAAGAAGACCCTGGACCGCCTTGTCGAGTTGACCAACGCGTGATCCGTTACGAGTGCGACAAGTGCGGCTGTAGCCTCACCGCCAACGATCCCCGGCGGTTCATCGTCAAGATGGAAGTCTACGCCGCTGCCGCTCCCCTCGAGTTCAGCCAAAGTGAGCTCGCCAAGGACCACACCTCCGAGATCAAGGAGCTGGTCGAGCAGCTCTACACCGCCAACCCGGACGAGATCGAAGACCAGACCTATCGGCGACTTCGCTTCGACCTGTGCAACACCTGCCAGCAAGCCCTCCTCCGTCGGCCTCTCGGATGACCGATCCGCTGTGCGTGAGCACCCCTCACACCGTCGTGACCAATCATGCCTCATTGACCGGCGCAGAGCCGGGCAGCACAATACCCTGATGATAGGTCCATGCGCCAGAAGCACCGTAAGTGGTCCTGCTGGAATGGGTTAGCGTCGTGATGTTCGGCGTCACCCACAAACCGTGGTGGAGTCCGGCGGCAATCGGTTCGCTACGCCCGCCAACCGCCGATGCGACCTCCGCTTGTTGTGGCTTCGACTGCGGTTGACGAAAGCGGTTCAACGGCAAGGATGTACGAAAACCCGGACCATGACCACCAGCGAGTGACTGCAATGAACTTGGACGCTCTCTTCATTCTGCATCGTGACATTCCCCGCGAGGGACCGGGCAGCGACGAGGCCACCAGTGACGCGATTCGGCGGTTGCCACCCCTGCCCCCTAGACCACGCATACTCGACCTGGGTTGCGGCCCCGGCAAGCAGACGCTCGTTCTCGCCCGACAATACCAGACGCCGATCATTGCCGTGGATTTCCACGCTCCCTACTTGGCCCATCTCCGACGATCTGCCGAGGGTGAGGGACTATCCGAGCTGGTCAGCACGCGACTCGGTCGCATGGAAGAACTCAAAGAGCAGCCCGATAGCGTAGACCTGATCTGGATCGAAGGCGCCATCTACATTGTCGGGTTCGAGGCAGGCTTGCGACTTTGGCGCCCGCTTCTGCGTGACGGAGGCTTGCTGGTCGCCAGCGAGGCAACCTGGTTGACCGACGACCCACCGGAGGAAGCCGAGGCGTTCTGGCATGCGGAATATCCGGCCATAACGACCGTGGAAGGGAACATCAGAGCTGCAACAGACTGTGGGTACGAAGTCCTCGACCACTTCACGCTTCCGCCCTCGGCTTGGTGGAATGAGTACTACACGCCGCTGAGAAAACGGGTGGCTCGACTGCGCGAGGAGGCCGACACCAACTCGGCCCTGGCCGAGGTTCTCGACGATACTGAGCGCGAGATCGCCATCTACGACCGCTACGGTGATTCCTACGGCTACGTCTTCTACCTAATGCGGAAATCCACTCAGAATCCAACGGAGAATGGCACTTCGTCGTCTGGGCGAAGCTGAAATCTGCTATACAATGCGGTTGTGCAGCTGCTACCTGTACCCATGACGCTCTCATTCTGAGAACCGTTTGCGAGAGTGCTAGCCATACGGAAGGACTGCCATGAGATTCGACACGATCATCACCGGGGGAACTTTGGTCACCGCCATGGGGCGCACTCGTGGCGACTTGGGCATCCGCGGCGAGAGAATCGCCGCGATCGGACGGAACCTGGCTAGCGCTGATACCAACGCGCTCATCATCGACGCCAAGGGACGTTACGTGATCCCCGCGGGGGTGGACGTGCATGTTCATCTCGACCTGCCGTTCATGGGCTCTAACTCGTCCGACGACTACAACAGTGGGCATCGGGCTGCGGCGCGCGGCGGGATCACCACCACAATCGACTTCGCCATCCCCTACGGCAAGGAGTCCATGAGTCAGGCGGTGGACAACTGGTTCAAGAAGGCTGAGGGCATCGCCTGTGTGGACTACGGTTTTCATGGCACGATCACCGACCACCGTCGGCACCTCAAAGAGCTGCCCAGCATGGTCGAGCGCGGGATACCCACTGCCAAGGAGTTCATGATCTACGCCGCCATGGGTTGGCAGAGTGACGACGGCGCTATTATCGCCGGGCTCGAGGAGTGCAAGCGGGCGGGCGCAATGCTGATGATCCACGCCGAGTCGTCCAGCGCCCTCGATCTGCTGATGGCCCGGGCGGACGATCCCAAGCTCAAGAAGAAGTACGGCGCCAAGCTGCACGCCATGACCCGCCCGCCGTATATCGAAGCCGAAGCGATCCAGCGGGCGATCACCTGGTGTGAGGTCACCGGGGGCAAGCTGTTCATCGTCCACATGTCCGTCGGCGCCGGAGCGGACCTCATCAAGGAAGCCCAGGACCGCGGCGTCAATGTCCTGGCTGAGACCTGCGCCCAGTACCTGGTGCTCGATGACTCGGTGTTCGCCCGCAAGGACGGGCACCTCTACGCCAGCCAGCCCCAGATCAAGACCAAGGCAGACCAGAAGCGCCTCTGGAAGGCCTTGCGCGACAACACGCTAACTAACGTCTCCACGGACACGTGTACCTTCACCACCAAGCAGAAGGCCATCTGGAAGGGCGACTACAGCAAGATCCCCATGGGCCTGCCCGGACTGGAGACCCTTCTGCCGATCGTCTACACCCACGGCGTGCTCAAGCGGAGGATCAGCCTCGAGCAGTTCGTGCAGAAGTGCTGCTCCGATCCCGCCAAGATCATGGGCATGTATCCGCGGAAGGGCAGTCTGGACGTTGGAACCGACGCGGACCTCGCCATCATCCACCCCAAGAAGACCATCAAAGTCGACTGGCGGAAGATGGAGACCAACGCCGATTGGAGCCCCTACCAAGGCTGGGACCTGGCTGGTTTCGCGGAGACGACCCTCTGCCGCGGGAAGGTGATCGTCGACGGCTACAAGTTCGTCGGCCAGAACGGCCACGGCGCGTATGTCCCGCGAAAGAACCCCGGAGTCGCCGGAAGATAAGCGTGTCAGTATCGCCACGAAGCCACGCGTAGCACGCTCCCCGCCGGTCAGCCCGGCGCCTCGACTCTGTTGGATTCACGGGTACCGAGGGAGTTTACCGAACCGAGCCGCGACCGTGAGGGAGCGGAGATGCCGGAGACAAACGTCCCGGGATAAGACCGCTTCCTGACAGGCGCGGCTCGGATGACCCGCAGCTTCGAGCGATTCGGTGCACTGGCGATCAGCCCCCAACCGTACGTCTGCTCTCTCGGACTACGACGGTGCCTCTACCCGGTCGGGGTGTCCTGACGGAGCGGGAACGGCAACCTGCACCGCGCCGTCAGCATCCACCCACAACCCGACGATCCTGCAGGTGGCGAATCGCGCTCTTAAGAAAGTGACCGCCTTGGCCAATTGATCCTTCTGGGCTTGTTCGCTGCCTGGGTTCCCGGCGCAATCATGGTGGGCGGCTACGGCGATGCCGCGCGATCCGTGCTTGTCCAGGCTGACTCGAGTATGCGACAGCACAGCCTTGGTCTCGGCGGCATCGCACTCGTCAGCGAGGAATCTGACCATCCCCGGCGCGGTGATGGTATCCACATAAGCAACCCCAAACATGGCGCGTACTGCCGCATTGACGGGTAGCTGGACCCGACCGTCCATACAGTTGAGCGCGGTGGCGAAAGTAGTGTCCATGATGCTCATGTTATCTGAAACCTCTCCAGCCGCCAGGAGCCCATCCTGGATTCGCCACCCATCCAGGCACTTCCCTTCAACGCGACTGACGCATGCCCGTACGAGCGGAAACGGGACACGAGCTCCGCTCGCCAATTTCCGCTTAAGACTCTTAATCGCAGCATCTGCACAGAGCGACCGAAAGGGCAACCTGGCATCTCCAAACAGGCTCGCCCCAACGCCCGGACACGACGTCAATCATCTGCACCGACGGGGCGTCCAGATAAAACGAGATTCGCAAGGGAACGGAGAGTGAACGTAGGCCTCAGACCGCGGACTCCGCGGGACAGAGCGTCTCGACCGGAAGCTCCTTGACGTGCTGGAGAACCTGCTGCGGCGTGTCCTTCCCGGCCACCCGCTCGCGATAGAACTCGGCGGCGCGACGACCGATCCGTAGGGCGCGCTGATTCGCCTGCACAACCCGATCGCCCTTGGCAGCGAACAACTCCTCCAGCACCTTGTCGAACTCGTCGAGCCGAAGGCCCAAGCGATCGCTGGCGGCTCCGAGAATGACGATGTTCTCCACCCGGGCGTTCCCCGCGATCTTAGCCAGGTGCTTGCTGTCCACCAGGACATGATCCTCCACCGCAGCGATCCGCTCCAACAAGCCGGCTGGATCGGGGTAACCGTCGAAGTTCATGATCGAGGTCACGCTGCTGACGATACAGCCGTCCGGTCTGAGATGGTCCTCCTGGCGCAGTCCCTCCACCGGCTCGACTGCGATGACCAGATCGACTTGGCCCTTAGGGATCAGGGCACTGGCGATACTCGAATCCGAGTAGCGCACGTGGCTCTCCACGTTGCCCCCGCGCTGAGCCATTCCGTGGACCTCGGACTGCTTGATCTGGTAGTCACGGTTCAGCGCCGCCTTGCAGATGCAGTACGCAATCGAGAGGATGCCCTGCCCCCCCACTCCCGCCAGCACGACGTTCTTGATCATGTCGGGCTCCCCGCTCTCTTGACCTGCACACACGCTCTGGCTGATACGACTACGGACAGTCCCTCGTAGTCGACCTCCTCACGAATCACCCGCACGTTATCCTCGTGGGCCTTCGGCAGCGGAACGATGGTGCGCACGTGCTCCTTATCCACCCCCAGACCGCAGACCAACTCCACGAGCTCCTCGCCGGAAACCAGACCCTCCTGGCCCCCGGTCATCGCCACCGTCGAGTTGTCCAGAATGAGCACGGTCATGTTGCTGTTGTCCCGCGCCGCGCCCAACAGCGGCGACAGGCCGGAATGGGTAAACGTCGAATCTCCGATCACCGCGCACGACGGATGAACCCCCGAGAGCGATGCCCCCCGGGCCATTCCAATCGAAGCCCCCATGTCCACGCACGATTGGATCGCGTTGTACGGCGGAAGAGCCCCCAGGGTGTAACAACCGATATCGCTGAACACCACCGGATGATCGTGCGCCTCCAGGACCGCACCGATCGCACGGTACGAATCCGTATGGGGACAGCCCGTGCACAGCCGCGGCGGTCGTGCGCCCAGGTCCGAGGCCCGATCACGGGACGGACGCGGCTCCAGTCCCAGCGCAGCCCGCACCAGGTCCGGGGTGAGCTCACCGGTCTTGGGCAAATGCCCGCTCTGTTTCCCGTGGATCACCTTGTCCTCCGCTCCGAGAACACCCTTGAGCTGGGTCTCGATGAACGGATAGCCGTCTTCAATGACGGTGATCTCGTCGCAGTGCTCCGCCAGTTGGCGAATCTTCCCCTTCGGCAGCGGATACTGGGTGATCTTGAGGATGGAGAAATCCGTCGCCGGCCCTACGTTTTCCAACACGTATCCGTAGGCAATCCCCGAGCAGATGATCCCCATCCGCCCCGCGAGTTTCAGCACGTTGTGCGTCGAGTCGTCCGCCAGGCGATCAAGCTCCGCCTCGGTCTCCACCAGCCGAGCGAAACGCCTGCGCGCGTTCATCGGCATCAGCGTCCAGTCCGCGGAATCCTGGACCGCGTCCAGAGCAGTCTGGCTCTTGCCGTGCTCCAGCACCTTCACGTTTCCGCGGCTGTGGGCCAACCGGGTCACCAGGCGGATCATGATCGGTAGCTTGAGGCGTTCGGACTGCTCGAAAGCCTCCAAAGTCATGTAGTAGGCCTCTTGCTGATCCGAGGGCTCATAAGCAGGTATCTGGGCGAACCGGGCGTAGAACCGGCTGTCCTGCTCATTCTGCGAGGAGTGCATTCCCGGGTCGTCCGCGACGACGACCACCAGCCCGCCGTTGGCTCCGGTCAACGCCGAACTCATGAACGGATCCGCCGCCACGTTCAGACCGACGTGCTTCATGCTCACCAGGGCGCGCTTGCCCGCGTAGGACATGCCCAGGGCTTCTTCGTACGCGACCTTCTCATTCGCCGACCAGCTCGCCGCGACCGGCTTGCGCCCGTTCACACAATCACCGCGCTGGCTGCACCCGCTGATGTACTCCAGGATCTCCGTAGCCGGAGTGCCTGGATAAGAGAAGGCCCCGGATATGCCCGCATGGAGCGCGCCCAGTCCTACAGCCTCGTCTCCAAGCAGAATCTCGGTCCTCATCCCACCCGCATTCTCGATTGTTTGTGTGCTCATGATCACCGTGCTGGTTCGAGCTGGCTCGCTGTCAACGCCGCCCGGCCTGGCCTTGCTCAACCGGTCTGATAGCGTCCGTGGTCCCCGGATGCAACCGCTGTGCCGAATGTACCCCCAGGTCCGAAAAACCAACCTCAGCCGGAACTAACCGCCGAGGATGGGAGCGTAGAAGGCGCCGGAGGCGTACCGCAGGCCAGCCCTCCATCGGGGCACATGTGGAATCTCGCGCAGGCCTGGGGGGGATTCGGCCCTCGCTAGCCTGATTCGAGGCCCACAGGCCTTGGGGCACATTCTCCGAACGGGCTCCAGAGGACCACTCCACGCCAAGAACGTCCGAAACCATGCCTGAGCACACAGGAGTAAGCCTAATTCGACATGCCCTAGCCTACCCATTGCCATATTTAAGCTTCAGTTGCTCCGATTCATAATAAAAAGCTTGATTCTTGTTGCAGATTGGCCGTATAGATGGGAACACGCTGGAGTGATACAGATGCGAGATCGAACATAACGACACGGAGCAGTGATATGAGCAGTCCTGGGTTGAGAGACTTTCTGGAGCTGTCCTACGCGGAGCTGGAAGACCGAAACCTGGCCGCCAAGAGGCAGCGGGCTGAGCGCGCGGACCCCGCCGAGGTCGAGGAGGAGCGTCGCCGCTACTTGGCGGACGAGAAGCGAATCAAGGCGGTTACGGTGTGCTTCTCGGACGTCGAGGGTCGCCTGCACATGTTGGACTACGACAAGAACTTCCTCCTTCGATCTGCGGACAATCTGACCTTCGACGGGTCATCGATCCGCGGGTTCGCGGTTCAGGCTGAGTCCGACCTCAAGCTATCCATCGATTGGCCGGCGTTCTACTGGCTACCCGCCGACGTGTTCGGCCCGGGCAAGGTCGTGGTCTTCGCCGAGGTCCGCAACCGCGACGATTCTCCGTACCCCGGAGACTTCCGATCACTCCTGCACCGCTACGCCGACCGGATGCACAAACACGACGGGACGACCGCTTACGTCGCCCCGGAGATCGAGGGGTTTCTGTTCAAAGGTCCGGACGCCGAGCGGCGCTACCACGAAACCGGCTGCTTCGAGTTCATCTCCACCGGGGGTTACTATCACTCGCTTCCGCAGGACCCGCTGCGTCAGTTCATGGACGCCGCCGCCGAGGTGCAGCGGGCCATGGGCTTCGGAAACGAGAAGGACCACCCGGAGGTCGCCCCTTCGCAGTTCGAGATGAACTTCTCCTACGCCGAGGCGTGTATCACCGCCGACCAGATCCAGCTCTACAAACTGCTCTGTCGCCAGGTGGCTCAGCGGTTGGGGATGACTGCCAGCTTCCTGCCCAAACCGGTCGCGGGCATCAACGGTTGCGGCATGCACACCAACATCTCGCTGGAGCGCGGGGAGAAGAACATCTTCTACGAAGCCGACGGTCGTGACGGACTGTCCGGGACGGCTTGGGAGTTCATCGACCGCATCCTGCACAGCGCTCCGGACATCTGCCTGGTGCTCAACTCCAGCGTGAACGGGTATCGCCGGCTGGACCCCGAGTTTGAAGCCCCCAACCAGATCAAAGTCTCCGCGGTGAACCGGGCGGCGATGGTGCGAATCCCCCTGGCCAACCAGCGCACGGCGCGCATCGAGGTGCGCTCAGTGGGCCCGGACGCCAACCCGTACCTGTTGATATACTCCCTGCTCCGCACCGGGCTCGAAGGTCCCCGACCGGACCAGGTGGATGAGGAAAAACGGCCGCGCACCCGGTTCCTACCGGGCAACATCTACGACGCGCTTCGCCTGTTCAAAGGCAGCCGCTGGGTAACCGAGCTGCTGGGCGAAGACGTGCAGTCGCGTCTGCTCGATGCCAAGCAGCGCTCCGCCGACCGCTGCCCGCGCGAGTTGGGGGCGTTGGTGAAACGCGGCGAGGTCATGTTCCACCATGAGGTGACCAACCAGTACCTCTGGGGCCAGTTCTGAAGACTGCACTTGGCATGATGCCGGGTCCGGGATGACTGTGATCGGGTGCCGAGGGCGTCTACTGAACCGAGCCGCGACCGTGAGGGAGCGGAGATGCCGGAGACGAACGTTCCCGCAAAAGAACCGCCCGGGTGCCCCGTCCTTTGTTCAACAAAGGGTGGGGGCTTGCGCGGCTCGGGCGTTCCGATTGGACTTCATCGGTTGCGTTCCGCCCTCTTCCGGCGGGTGACATGGGCAAGCTCGTTTGCCCGTGCGTCATCGTCGCGCCGGGTGCCCCATCTCGTTGATCCGACCCACGGGCGGATCTCCAGGTGGGGACAGAATGGCCACGAAGATGCTCAAATCGGGGCCAAGGCATTTAGCCAGGGGTGAATCCTTGACTTGCGGCTGTGCCGCAAGTCAAGGGGGAACCCCTGGACCAGAACACCCTGACCCTCTCGGTGCCCCGAAAGGGCACGGGCACATGTCGAATGCTGCGTACGCGGATTCGGTTTGTCTTCCCGGAAACTTCGTGCGCTCGCCGTCCACCACCCCTGCCGGGGCGGGTGCGTTGGGTGGTTCAGTTTCCAGGGGTTGCGCTGCGCTTCACCCCTGGCTACAGCCATGCGCCCCTCCGGGGCGATGCACTTCGACGGACCGGGCGGGTGTGCCACCTGCCCGGTCCGCAGGGTCTTAATCACCCACCGTCGAAGCTCGGGTAGCACGTTCATTCTGCCCCATCGGAGCCTGGGCCTCCCGCCAGGGCTTCGCCCTCGCCGGATCCACTAACTTCTCGGGAAGAGAACCGTTAAAAAAGCGGGCTTTATCCGTTAAAACGGTAAGCCCGCCTCAGATCGCCCAATGTGGTGAAGAGACCACCGCAATGCCGTTGGGAGAGGATTGTCGAACCTCGCTTATAGGTGGGTGACCGCCAGCCGCTCGGACCGCCGACCCTATCGAGTCGGTACGTCGTTCAGCGCCGTGTCAACGATCTCCCTGGGTTCGCTCTACGGCTCAACCAATGTGTTCTCCCTGACGAGCATGGCAGAATCTTCATTGGGCTACCGCATTTTACCATCGACCAACACGCTGACCAAAGCGAAATATATTTCTTGCGCAAGTATTGATGGCCCCCGCAAAGTGTGTGCCGGAGGCGATCCGAATAGTGCCCGATCACCGAGCGTCGGAGACGTCGGGGCGGTGGCGCGCTACCCCCGTTGAACAAGGATGTTATGATCTTCCCTGGGGTGCGGTGGCGGCATGGCCCGCCGATTGCCACATTGTGAAGATTTTTTTCTTGACCCGAGGTATAGTCTGCGCCCATGTCAACCGAAGCAAACGGCGCTAATCGAATCGACCTTCGCCTGACGGCTGCCGCCGGCCATGGTGCCTTGATGCCCTATCTGACCGGGGGCTATCCCGACCTCGACGCCACTGCGGAGTGGATCCGCCGATTCGATCGGCGTGGAGTCGCGGCGGTGGAAATCGGGTTCCCTTACTCAGACTCCATCGCCGACGGCCCGGTGATCCAAGACTCGTTCTATCGTGTCCTGGAGGGCGGTCAGAAGACCGAGCAGCTCTTCGAGATGGTGGCGGCACTGCGGTCTCAGGTGCAAGCCGCCCTCGTAGCGATGGTGTCGTTCTCGATCGTCCGGCGCGTGGGGACGGAAGCATTCGTACACCGGGCGGCGGACGCCGGGTTCGACGGACTGATTATCCCGGACATCCCCTATGAAGAATCGTCTGACCTTGGCGCCTCCGCCGCGGCCCACCAGCTGCGGCACGTCATGCTGGTCGCCCCCACCACCCCAGCCGCCCGGGCGGAGGAGATCGCCCGGCGCAGTTCCGGGTTCGTCTACCTGGTGTCAACCCGGGGCATCACCGGAGAGCGCGACGAGCTGCCCCACGATCTGCGGACCCGCGTGGAGCACCTGCGCGCGGTCAGCAGCCTACCGGTCTGCGTGGGCTTCGGGATCGGCACCGCCGAGCACGTTCGTCAGGTGTGTACGGTTGCCGACGGCGCCATCGTCGGCAGCGCCATCGTACGCCGAATCACCGATGCCCTGGATGCCGGCCAACCCCGCGACGCCATCGTCGAATCCGTAGCCCAGTTCGTCGAAGGGCTGGCCGACGGCGTTGGATAGCTCCGGAGCCACGTCTCACCAGCAATTCAACAAGTAAGGAACGACACGGGGCGGGCTATGTTTCCGTACCGGTCTTGATCCGATAGGCGGCGCGGACCCATTCGTCGGGCGATTCGATCTCCGGGTGAATCTGGGCGGCGCGTTGCAGCCACCTCTCAGCGTCCTGGCGCGCGTCTCCCCAAGCCACCAGCACGTCGAGAGCGTCCTTCTGCTGAGAGGTGAGGCCGGCGAGATCCTCGGCGGAGACGACGTCGGCGCCATGGACGAACTCGTCTATCTTGCCGCGTAGCTCGGCGACGATGAGTTGGGCTGCGCGGGTGCCGATACCCGGCAGGCGGGTCAGGGCCTTGGTGTCCGCGTTCTTGATCGACGCGGCGATGCGGGTCACCGGCTCAGCCAGGGCTTTGAGCGCCTTCCGCAGACCGATACCCTTCACCGATATGAAGCGTACGAAGAACCGCTTGTCGTCCGGATAGGCGAAACCCACCAGACGCGGGGTGAGATTGCCCGTGGACTGGTTACCCTCCAGGTACTCGAGCGTATGCAGTGTAACCTCGCGACCGCGGCAGGCCGCTAACTCACCGACGGCGTAGTGAGGCACAAGCACCTCGCGGGCCAGACCATCGCGATCCAGGACCACGTGATCCTCATACACGTCGGCTACGATTCCAGTGATGCGTACGATCATAAAGTCCGCCCCGCGCCCGCGCACCGCGGTCGCTTGTTCAAACCCGTGCGGTGCGCGTAGATACGGTGTCGCTCCCCCTCTCAGGGTTTGCGAATACATCTCCGGCGCAACAAAGCGCCACAGCGAGAGCATCGGCGACGTCCGCCGGTTCGGGAAGCGTAGCCAACCGAAGTTCGCGCATCACCGCCTGCTGCACCTGGCGCTTGCTCGCCCGCCCGTTTCCGGTGAGGTAGCGCTTGATCTGGGTGGCGTTGTACCCGCGAACCTCGATCCCACACCGAGCTGCCGCCGCCAGAATCACGCCACGCACGTGACCCATCACCACCGCCGTTCGAGGATGCTTGTAGTGGGCGTAGAGCTTCTCGACCGCGACCACCGCCGGGGAATGCTGGGTGAACAGCTCAGCGACATCCGCCTCGATATCCGCCAGGCGCCGCTCCAGCGGATCACTGGCCGACGACCGACACACCCCCGCATCCACCACCGAAAGACCGCCGCCGCCGGACCGGAGCAGGCCGTATCCGGTAATGTTCAACCCGGGATCGATTCCGCACACGTCCACGCGATGTCTCTATTCGTCCAGCCACAGCCTCCGCGAGCAGGTACGGCGCTTCGTACCCGCGGAGCAAGCCCCCCACGACGCCTTCACCAGACCGGCGAGCAAGTCTAGCAGACCTCCACCGGGCACGCCATCGACGTCCCCCCACCGATACTCACCTTGACGGCCCCGCGGAAATCGAGTCACTTGCACCGTTCGATCCGGCCGGCTGCTGCCCCCGTCTCCATGAACGCATCGAGACGCGGGCGGCGTTACGAACGCAAAACGCCCACGGCGTGGGACTGACGAGGAGGTGAGCCTGTGTACATCCAGTGGCAACGGTTGATGATCGGTACGGTCTGGGCGATGACCTTCGGCGCAACCGCCGGGAGCTTCGCGGCGGAAACGGTTGCGTCCGACCGCTTCATCACCCAGGCGCGGCAACTGACGTTCGAGGGGCGGCGCGCCGGCGAGGGCTACTTCTCACCGGACGGAGCGCACTTGATCTTCCAGAGCGAGCGCTATCCGGGAAACCCGTTCTTCCAGATCCACACGCTCGATCTGACCACCGGGCGGGTCCGTCTGATCTCCCCCGGATTCGGACGGACGACGTGCTCGTTCTTCCGTCCGGGGACCGACCAGGTGCTCTTCGCTTCGACCCACCTCGATCCCCGAGCCCGCGACAAACAGAAAGAGGAATACGCGGAACGGAACAACCCCACCCGGGAGCGCCGTCGCTGGGACTACGACGAACACTACGACATCTTCGCCACCGACTCCCGCGGGCGTAACCCCCTCCGCCTCACCGAGACTCTCGGATATGACGCGGAGTGTGCCTACTCGCCGGACGGCGAGCTGATCGTCTTCGCCTCCAACCGCCAGGTCTATCCCACGGACCAGATGTCGCCGGAGGATCAGGCTCGCTTCGAGCGCTCACCCGCGCACTTCTGCGAGATATACCTGATGAACGCGGACGGTTCGCAGCAGCGCCGGTTGACCGAGTGGCCTGGCGAGGACGGCGGGCCGTTCTTCACCCCCGATGGCCGGCGGATCATCTGGCGTCATTTCGAAGAGAACGGATTGCTCTGCGACGTCTATACGATGAAGCTGGACGGTAGCGACCGCCGCAAGTTGACCGACTTCAAGTGCATGTCCTGGGCTCCGTACATGCACCCCTCGGGTGACTACTTCGCGTTCGGCTCGAACAAACTGGGGTTCGCCAACTTCGAGATCTACATCGCCGCCGCATCCGGAGAGAAGCAACCGGTGCGCGTGACCCACACGGACGGCTTTGACGGCCTGCCGGTGTTCGCTCCGGGCGGTAAGACCTTCAGTTGGACTAGCGGACGAAACACCCCGGGACGCGGCCGCGCCCAACTCTTCCTGGCTGACTGGGACCACCAAGCAGCCCTCGCAGCAGTGCGCGCCGCGCCGTCGCGCGGGACTCCCGAACCCGAATCCTCCGCCCATGTACCCAACGGCGGCTGGGAAGCGGGTCCGCCGCCCAAGGCCAAGGGCGACCTCAAGCCCGCAATCACCAGCAACGATCTCTACGCTCACGTCAGCTTCCTCGCGGCGGACGCTTTGGAAGGGCGCATGACCGGGACCAAGGGTGTGAACGCGGCGGGGGAATACATCGCCGCACGGTTCAAGGAAGCCGGGCTGATACCCTTGGGCGACAACGGGAGCTACTTCCAGGAGTTCCCCTTCCCCCAGGGCGTGGAGATGATCCCCGAGAAGAACGAGTTGGGATTCACCGACAACCCCCACGCGACGACGTTCGATCCGCTGACCCCCGAGCAGGACTTTCGACCGCTGTCCTTCACCGCCAACGCCGCGGTGCATAGCGAGTTGGTCTTCGTCGGGTACGGCTTGGTGGTCCCCGAAGAGAAAGGCCAGGGTAAGTACGATTCATACGCGGGGTTGGACGTCGCCGGGAAGATCGTCCTGGTGCTGGACGACGTACCGCAGAAGCTTGAGACCGAGCAGCGCATCCGGTACGGCCTGTACAGCAACCCCCGCTACAAAGCCATGCAAGCCAAGCAGCACGGCGCCACCGGTTTCCTGCTGGTCGTCGGGCCGAACACCCCCGGCGCCGGCGAGCTGTTGTCCCTTTCGCGTTCCGCAAGTGACGCGGGCATTGTGGCGGCTTGCCTGACGGTCGATGCCGCCAATCGCCTGCTCCAGCAGAGCGGTAAGAACCTGGGCGAATGGCAGACCCTGCTGGACACCGGGAGCATCCCCGACGACTTCAAGGGCGTCACCAAGACATACGTCGGGCCGACCATGCATCTCGAACGGCGCGAAGGTCGCTGCCGCAACGTCGTCGGCATGTTGCCCGGTACCGGCGACGACGAACGGGCTGACGAGTTCATCGTGTTCGGCGCCCACTACGACCACATCGGCCACGGAGAGGCGGGCGGCTCGCGAGCGCTGGCGGGCGAGGAAGGACAGATCCACAACGGGGCGGACGACAACGCCTCGGGGACCGCGACCGTGCTCGAACTGGCTGCGGCGCTCGCCCAGGCCCACCAGCAAGCAGGCGATCATCAGCCCCGGCGCGGGACGATCTTCGCCTGCTGGTCTGGTGAGGAGATCGGGATCATCGGATCTTCGTACTTCGCCCAGCACGCTCCCTGCCCGCTCGACCGGATCAAAGCCTACGTCAACTTCGACATGGTCGGGCGCATGCAGGCGGGCAAGCTGCTGGTCCAGGCGGTGGGGTCGTCGCCGCAGTGGCGCTCCTGGATAGAGAGGATCAACGTCCGTGTTCCGCTGAATCTGTCACTGCAGGACGATCCCTACCTCCCCACCGACACCACGGCGTTCTACCCCGCGGGAGTACCCGTGCTCTCGATGTTCACCGACATCCACGACGACTACAACCGCCCCACCGACGATGCGGATACGCTGAACTACCTGGGCATGACTCGAATCGCCCGCTTCGCCCGGGAGCTGGGAATCGAACTCGTCCAACGTGCCACCTCCCCGGCATACGCCGAGGTCAAACGAGCCACTCCCAAGGGCGGCGGTGGAGGTCGCCGGCGCATCTTCACCGGCACGGTCCCTGACTTCGCCGCCGGCAACGTCGCCGGAATGAAGATCAGCGGCGTAAGTGGCGACAGCCCCGCCCAGAAGGCGGGGCTCCAGGGCGGTGACATCATCATCGAGTTCGCCGGCCAGGAGATCCGCAGCCTGGAGGACTACTCGGTCGTGCTCAACGCCGTTAAGCCCGACCAGGCGGTCTCGATCGTGGTCCTGCGCGACGACAAGCAGGTCAAGCTGCAGATCACGCCCACGGTGCGCAAGTAGCCCGAGATTCGACGTGCCCTCCGTGGACCGCGGAACGCAAGCGAGCCACAAACCGAGCCGCGACCGTGAGGGAGCGGAGTGCAACCCGCGTCAAGAAAGAGCTACGTCCTCGTTTCGAATCCGTGGCCTACGGCGCGTGCCTCCATAACCCGGTAACCGAAGACTCAGAGACACCCGCCGGTGGGCCACCGCCGAACTTGCTCTCCTTCAGCTCTTTCAGCAAGTCGCTTGGCCTCTCAGGGGTTTGGTCGATTCGCCTCATGAACTGACATCTCTCGACAATAGCCCTCATCGCCCCGGAGACTACCTGTCGTGCATCAGACAGGATCCCTACTTCCCCTTCAAGCTGCTGTCCATGCAGCACCCGTGAACGTATGTGATAGAGTTGTTTTATGTGCCGGACCGCTCTTGACCGATAGTTAAGGTCCGGCTCCAGAAGGACCGCAGTGCTATCGGCGAGAGAACCTGCAATACTATCCGTCCTTTCTCCCAACAACGCCTCCAACGCCGCCACGTTGAGGGCGATACTTACGCCTCGGCTGCAGTTAGAATCCGCGTCGATAAGTAACTGGATTGCATTCCGGATGCGTCTATCAATGGAGTCCTTCGTCTTTACATTGCTGAAGTACATGTCGATGAGTGCGGGCGCCACTCCAAAATCCTCGGGCCAGCCGTTCCAATTAACGAGCACGTCTGACGAGAACAGCACGCGCAATACTGCTGGCAACTCCTCTGTTAGCTTCCTGAACGCATCCTTAGTACAAGTCGCACAGATCGACACATAAACGCACCGCGACGCACAAGAACCGGGATCTTCACATGCAGGGTCGTACATGTACGGCAGGCTGCCAACAACCCAAACGCGGAATCGATCAGCCGTGAGAAAACTGCCACCACCCCAGAACCGAACAGGGTTTACGGCAGCGCCCTTCGCAAGACCGCTAGTCACGATTGGAATCGGTTCAGACACGTGCTCCTCGCCGCAGAACGCGTCAACGGCAAGCATAAACCGCTCATAGACCTCATCAAACTCCGCGGCACCGATAGGCTCGGCGACCGCGATAGACGAGACCATCTGCGTCCTGAACGCGGAGACGAGGTCTTCTGATGTGCAGTAGCGAGGGTGGGGCAGACCCGCTACCACTTTGTCCTCAAAGAAGCAGCAGAGGCTCTGTTGCTCTATGGCTTCATCAACGACATGAAGCCGATCGTCAGTCATCAGAGAAGGGGGGGGGGCGTCCCCCCACCAGTCCCCTGCATATCGCCGCAGATATTGGTCTGTCCTCAAGCGCAGCAAGCGCAGACTGAAACGTCTTCCAAAGATGATGACGAATGTCTTTATCTCGAAGTTGCATGATCGTGACTCCCTTATTCGTGCTCGCGCGCAAACCGGTAGCGTCCCCAGGGGCCATTCAATACTCGAAACGGGGCAGTATCGCAGGTTCGCGCTATCGCGTCAATTCCATGCTGACTACTCCAACAGAAGGGGCAGGGCAATCGCATCTAATCTGTTGCTCCTGAGTGCTTTTTCTCCAGATGTCGAAACGAGGACGTAGCTCTTTGTTGGGGCGGGTGTCGAAACGAGGACGCAGCTCTTTTGGGGCGTACGCCGCCTGGGCCGGGCGGCCTGTCGCTGGTGCGCAGGCGCCGGCTCCACGGGTTTCCCCCACGACTGCGGAGCGCGTTTCGGACTACTGACTAGCTTGGGCGAGGACGTCCAGGAAGCCTTCCAGCTTGCGCGCCCGCACCGGATGTTGAAGTTTGCGAATGGCTTTGGCTTCCACCTGGCGGACCCGTTCCCGGGTGACCTTGAAGATCTTTCCGACTTCTTCGAGGGTGTAGGTGTATCCGTCTCCGATTCCGTAACGGAGCTTGATGATTTCGCGCTCGCGGTACGTCAGGGTCTTGAGGACCTCCTCAATGCGTTCGGAGAGCATACCCCCGCCGGCAGTGCTGATGGGAGACTCCGCCGCCTCGTCTTCGATGAAGTCGCCGAAGTAGGAGTCTTCGCTTTCGCCCACGGGACGATCGAGGGAGATGGGTTGGCGACTGATCTTGAGCACCCGGCGGGCTTCGCTGACCGGCATGGACGCGCGGGTGGCGATTTCCTCGATGGTGGCTTCTCGGCCGAGTTCCTGGAGCAACTGCTTGCTGATGTTGCGCAGGCGGCTCATGGTCTCGATCATGTGTACCGGAATGCGAATGGTGCGGGCATGGTCGGCGATGGCCCGGGTGATGGCCTGGCGAATCCACCAAGTCGCGTATGTGCTGAACTTGTATCCGCGCTTGTACTCGTACTTATCGACCGCCCGCATCAATCCGGTATTCCCCTCCTGGATAATGTCCAGGAAGCTCAGGCCACGGTTGCGGTATTTCTTGGCGATGCTCACCACCAGGCGCAGATTCCCGCCGGAGAGCTTGCGCTTGGAGTCCTCGTACTCGCCGAAGACCCGCTGGATACCGGTCAGACGCCGGGTCAGCGAGTCGCTATCCTCCAGGACCAGCGAACGGATGCCTTGGCATTCTTCCTTCATCGCCGCCAGATCGTCATCGGCTACGGTCTGGCGCTTCTTCTGGGCGACGAGGCGCCGCTCCAGATCTCTCATCTTGAGGTTGAGGTTCATCAGCTTGCGCATGAGCGGCTGCACCCGGCTGGTGCGCAGGGAAAGCTCTTCGAGCAGTTTGGAGATCTTTCGCCGGCGCTGCTTGAGACGCAGGGCAGTCTCGCGCCGGACCGCCGCCGGCACCCGGCCGCCCTGGAGGCTGTTCCAGTCCGCTTCGTTCTGTTCCAGCATACCCCGGACCGTCGGCAGGTTGGCGATCATGCGGGCCAGCACTGTGGCTTTGGCGGCCTGTTCGGACGTGGAGATCTTCATGGTGCGGTCGAAGGGCAGGCGTCCGTCGCGCACCTGTTGGAGAATGTCCACCGCCTGAGACCCGCAGTAGTCGTTCTCCAGCACCTTCTGGCGGAAGGCCATGCGGGTAAGTTCGATCTTCTTGGCCAGGCGGATCTCTTCCTTGCGAGTTAGCAGAGGGATCTCGCCCATCTGGGTCAGGTACATCCGCACGGGGTCGTCGATTCTGCGTACCGGAACCTCGTCCGCCGTAGCGGTGCGGGGCGGATCTGTCTTGCCGTCCCCATCGCGCTTCGACTTCTTGGACTTCCTGCCGGCCTCCAGCCGTTCGGCTTCGATCTCATCGACCATGTCGATCTTGCGCTCCTCCAGACGGAGCAGGATCGCATCCAGGTGGTCGGGGGTGACCGCCTCGTCGGGGATAGCCTCGTTCAGCTCTTCCCAGGTGAGGTAGCCCCGCTTCTGCCCAAGCTGTATCAACTCGACAATCGCAGTCTCGATCGGATTGCCCGGATTACTTTCCGTGGTCATGATCAACTTTTGATCCTCCATCCTTCCGCCACCTGCCCACAACCGCAGAGGCGGCGATCATCTGCCGATGCCCTCGCCGCCTACCGCCGCCTTCGCCGACGAAAAGTGGTGCTGCGAACAGCTCTGCTGCACAGCCGCCAGGCAAGCGTCGACCTCTTCCTCCGTAATGTCCTGCCCCCCGCCCGACGGGGGCTTGCGGACCTTGTCCGCAGCATCTCGACCGCGCTGAACACCGTCAAACTGCTCCCAGCGAACGTGCAACTCCACGAGCGTGGCGCCCGGGTCATCATATGCGGCAGAGCGGAGCACCATGTCCGTCACCCATTGGGCCTCTGTAGGAGACTCCAGGGCGGAGAGCAGCTCCGCAACGTCGAATTCCCCGTACCGCCCCGCCATCTCCACGAAGACCTCCGCAATGTGTCGATACGTTGGGTCCGCAAACTGCGCCGGGCGGAACACCTCAGCCACCGAACCGAATAACCCCGGTTCTCCGATGAGCACCTCCAACATGCTGACCAGGACCCGCTGGCGAGCGTCGAGCGCGGGCGGTTGAACCACCGCCTCCTCCGGTTGGGAGGCGCGCTGAGCGCCGGTCCGCAAACGCCGGGCACGCTGGGTAATCAGCGCGGAGACCTCCTCCGCGGGCAAAACCAGCAGTCGGGCCACCTGATGAATGATGATCCCCCTCTGAATGGCGTCCACGGCGCCGAATCGACTCAGTTCCGCAACAAGGTCGATAAACTCGACCACAGGCTGGCGGCGAGCCGAACCTCCCTCCGGACCGTTGAAGCGGGCGCGGGTGCGCTCCCACATGAATCCTAGCGCCTCAGAAGCCGATTTCAACAACTCGGTGAACTCGCCAGGTCCGGTACTCTGGAGGTAATCCGCGGGATCGCCCCCCTCCGGGATCTGAGCGATCCGCACGGTCAGATTCTGCTGCAAACCCACCGCCAAAGCACGCTCCGCAGCCGCCTGTCCCGCAGCGTCCGAATCGAACAGCAGAACCGCGCTGTCCGTGTAGCGCCGGAGCGCACGCATGTGCTCCTCCGTCGCGGCGGTCCCCAAGGTAGCGACGGCGTGGGCAAAACCATGCTGGTGACAGGCGATGCAGTCCGTATAACCCTCGACGACGATGACCTCGCTACGTTCGGTTATCGCTGCCCGAGCCAACGGGAGTCCATAGAGGCAGCGTCCTTTGTCGAACAGCTCGTTACTCGCGGTATTAAGGTACTTCGCCGGAGCATCGCACAGCGTCCTGCCGCCGAACCCGATGCACCGGTTGCTCGCATCGCGGATCGGGAACATCAGCCGATCGCGAAACGTTTCGTATACTCCTCCGTGGTCCCCGGCGCGGACCAAGTCCGTCGCGGTCAGCAACTCCTGACTGAGACCGGCGCGACGGGCGGCAACCTGCAACTCGCCCGAACCCGGAGCGAGTCCGATCTGGAACCTCTCGCTGATCTCCGCGGACACTCCGCGACGCTCCAGGTAGGCCCGCGCCTCGCCGCCCACGGCGCCGAGCAACTGCTCGCGAAACCAACGCGTCGCCCACTCGTTGACCCGCAACAAGTCCGCACGACCTACCGTCGTCTCCCCCGGCGCCGACGGCCGAGGTGGAGCCAACTCGACCCCGACGCGGTCAGCCAGGATGCGCAGGGCATCCACGAACTCGACGTTCTCGGTCAGCTGGACGAACTTGAAGAGATCGCCTCCCACACCACATCCGAAACACTTGAAAATCTGTCGATCGGGAAGGACGTTAAAGGAAGGAGTCTTCTCTTTGTGGAACGGGCACAGGCCCTTGAGGTTGCGCCCCGCGCGCCTGAGCGATACATGCTCAGACACCAAGTCCACCAGATCGACGCTCCGGCGGATCTGCTCCTTGACGTCCTGGAAGCTATGCAAGGGAACCGCACACCCCTATCACGCGGGACCTCAAGGTCGCCGTAACGAAAGCCCTGCTCTACAACGGGATACTCTACCCCAACCCAGAATGACAGCTATTGGAACGCAAAAACAAGCGTCTATGGTTAGACATTACAGTATACAACCGGTGTACCGTCCCGTCAAATCCACAGCCGGTCAGGAACGAACTACCAGGCAGGATTGAGCAGCCTGCCACCGCGTGCGACACACGCCGTCAGGACCCTGGCCGGGAGAACTTGTCAGTTTACCTATTTTAACAGTGCCGTTCGGTGGGCAACCCCCGATCACCGCAGCGAGGTCATCCAGCATACCCCAGGAAGTGCATAAATACGTTCTGGGTCAGGATGGGAATCGACAGGGCCTGTGCTGCCCTGAGGGTTTCATCGTATTCATTGCGCACCCTCTCGGCGGCGGCATAGCGGGCCGCCGCTTCCGGTGTGGGGTCACCGATCGTGATCGGTTTGGGCGGAGCGTCGCCCAAGACCAGGAAGTCCACCCGGGCGGACAGCTCATCCACCCGCTCGCCTCCCCACTGATCCACCAGCGACTCGATGTGGCCGGCGCCCTGGCCATCAAACTCACCGTCCCCGTCCACGTCAAAGCGACCGACCACCATGAACTGCAGCGCCTGTTCGCTGTCGAACACGGGATTGGCGACCCAATCTCCTTCGAGGATGGGCATGCGGCCATGCACCTCCACCACGCGACACTCCGCCGCCTGGTCGAAGATGTTGACCACTTCGATGCGAGCCTTGGACTTCCCGTCCGCAGGGATTCCGGCGGATCCGTTGTAGACGGCAAACTGGAGCCCCAGCACCAGCCCGGCGTCGCGACCCAGGTCAATGTAGACCACGCCCTCTCCAGGCTTGGCGGTGACCACCTGCCCATCCGCCTGACGGGCGGTGATGAGCTCCTGCGGCCTGATCTGGAGTTCCCCAAGCCGGTCCTTGAGTTCGGTGTATCGGCTTTGCAGGTCGTCAAACTCCCCGGTGAGACGCCTGATCCGGTCGCGCATCTCCTGGATGTCCCGATTCGCCTCCGTGTAGACGTTCTCGAGCTTCTGTTCGAAAGTGTCGACCTCGCGGTCGCGGGCTTTGGCATACTCTTCGGAGGCGTCCGCAAGCTCATCCAGACGGCGACTCTGCTCGGCAATCCGCCCGTCGTAGTCTGTCTTCAACTGCTCGTTGGCGGCGCCCAGGGCTGCGGTCTCGTCGCCGAGTTCTCGATTGCGCGCATCCGCCTGTTCGCGCAGGTCCGCCTGGGCACTGAAGGCATCGTAGAGCAGAGAAAGGGCATCGTGATAGGACGCGTCGGCAAAGGCCGCAGCTTCAGGGACCCGCTGGTCGCCCGCAATCCGCGTGCTCAGCTCGCCAAGCCGCTCACGAACCTGCTGCAGGGTGGTGTCGGCGCTGCCCACAGCCACCTCGGTAATACCCTGCTGGATGTCGCGGGCATCGCTGAGGTTGGCCTGGTTGGCGTCAAGATCTCGCCGGAGATCTTCGTTCCGAGACACCAGGTCCTTCTGATCGGTGTACAGGAGCACCAGCAGAACCGTGGACGTCAGCCACAGGGCAACGAACACGATCAGCCAAATGTGAATCCCGCTTACTCCACCCTTTGCTTGCGCTCTGGCAGCCGCCATGCACAGTTCCTCCAACCGAGTAACTATTCGGAAAACGAACTTCGTTCGCTCCGGGAGTTCCGGTGTGCGCCTCGGAATCCGGCTGGCCAATACCCGCACCCGCCGGTCGGTCGCAGCGCAAGGTACGCCACTACCCGGAGTCATTCTCGTGGGTGCCGCCGCATCCGTCAAGGAACGATCGCTTCCGGAGGCTCCGCCTGGGGAGCGGTCTCAGACCTCCTCGAAAGTCGCCGTAAAATGCCGCAGCGCAGGGGGTTCGTAGACCATCCGCAGGCCCTTCAGCGCCTGCCGCCGCTCGTAGACCTCGCCGATCACCTCGATCACGTAGTCCACATGCGATTGGGTGTAGACCCGCCGGGGGATGGCCATCCGCACCAGTTCCATGGTGGCGTTCTCCCCGAACATGACCCTGCCGATCTCGCAGGACCGGATCCCCCCGTGGCGATAGAGGGCACACACCAGGGACTGGCCCGGAAACTGCTCCGGCGGAAGGTGGGCACAGAAGCTCTTGGCATCGATGTAGATCGCGTGGCCGCCCGGCGGCTCGACGATCTGAACGCCCATATCCAGCAGTCTGACGCCCAGGTACTCGGTGCTACGCAGGCGATAGGCCAGGTAGTCCTCGTGCAGGACCTCCTCGAAGCCCTGGGCCATCGCCTCCAGATCGCGCCCCGCCAGCCCGCCGTAGGTGGGAAACCCCTCTGTCAGGATGAGCAGGTTCTGGGCCTGACGATAGAGCTCCTCGTCACGGAGCAGCAGCACCCCGCCGATGTTGACCATACCGTCCTTCTTGGCGCTGATGGTCGCCCCGTCCGCCAGACCGAACATCTCGCGGGTGATGGCTGCCACCGAGCGGTCGCCCTGACCGGGCTCACGCAGCTTGATGAAATAAGCGTTCTCGGCGAAGCGGCAGGCGTCGAGGAAGAGCGGTTTGTTGTGCTTGCGACAGACCTCGCGGACGTCGCGGATGTTTTGCAGGCTGACCGGCTGACCCCCGCCGCTGTTATTGGTGATCGTAATCATCACCAGGGGGATGCGCTCCGGCCCGACCTCGCTGAACAGGCGTTCGAGCTTGGCGACGTCGAGGTTGCCCTTGAAGGGTGAGCGATCGCGCGGGTTCTTGCCTTCATCGACCACCAAATCGACAGCCGACGCGCCGGAATGCTCGATGTTGGCCCGGGTGGTGTCGAAGTGGTTGTTGTTGGGTACGACCTTGCCCTCACCGCCGACCAGCTCGAAGAGGATGCGCTCGCTGGCCCGCCCCTGGTGGGTGGGCAGAACGTGGTCGAACCCGGTCATCTCCTGAAGGCGTTCCTCGAATCGAAAGTAGCTCTTAGCCCCGGCGTAGGACTCATCCCCGCGCATGATCCCCGCCCACTGCTCGCTGCTCATCGCCCCGGTCCCGCTGTCAGTGAGCAGGTCGATCAGCACCTCCTCAGCCGGAACGAGGAAGAGGTTCATCCCCGCCTTCTGCAAGGCCTCCTCCCGCTCCTGGGGAGTGGTCATCTTGATGGGTTCAACAACTTTGATGCGAAACGGCTCGATAATCGTCTTCATGGGAGCACTCCGCAGATCCCGGACAGCCCGGACCGCATGTATGAGGCGGCCATGTTAGCAGTCGCTTCCGGGTTCGGCTACGGCGGCGACGACATGCCGCCGGGGACGGGCGCGTGACAGTATGGGCGGGCTTTTGAGCGTTCTGTCGCCGAGCAACTGTTTCCGCGCGAACATCGCTGCGTCTGGACACCCTTCTTCGCCCTGAAAGGGCGCTCTATGACAGCCCAGGGCAACGCCCTGGGGCAGGATTGCCCGAAGCAACGTAAGCCCTGAAGGGGCGAAGTAAAGCCATGCCGCCCCGTCAGGGCTCGCGTTTGTCTCGATCACGAGAACCCAGGGCGTTGCCCTGGGCTGATCTATGACGCCCCGTTGGGGCTGCTCGAGGCGTTGGCAACATGGACGCGCAGTGGGCCGCATCAGCCCGCCTAAGCTGTCATGGACCCGCCGGGGACGGTCAGCCCGCGTTCCGTCGGTGTGCCGGGGATGAGGTTGTCGAGCACGATGCCGATGATGGCGGCGACGGCCATACCGGTCTCGCCAATCGCCTTGAGCAGGTCCGCCAGCATCGGCGGGAGGGTTTCGAGCAGCGGACCGACCCCTGGGGGATACACGGCGGCGGCGGAACCGTCAAAGTACGCCGGAACGCTCAGGCCCATGAACAGGCTGAACCCGGCGATGAACAGGTTGCGGTCGCTGGAGAGGTCGGCTTTGGCGAGTTGCTGAATCCCCACGGCGGAGATCAGTCCGAACAACGCACAGTACAGCCCCCCCACCACCGGTCCGGGGATCGCCGCCGCCAGAGCGCCAAACTTGCCGAAGATCCCCAGCACGATCAGCAGCACCGCGGCGATCTGCACCACATAGCGTGAAGCCACCTTGGTCAGCCCGATCAGTCCGACGTTCTCCGAGTACGAAGTCGAGCTGAATCCGCCCAGCAAACCGGTCAGCAGGCACCCAACTCCCTCACACCCGATCCCACGCGAAACCTGTTTCGCCGTAGGGTCGCCCGCGCCAGCCATATACGAACAGGCGTGGTAATCGCCGAACGACTCAATGATCGATGCCAGGTAGCCCGCCAGCACCGCAACGACAAAGCCAAGCCGAAACCTCGGCACGCCCCATGGAAAAACAACGTCGGCGGGATTGGCCCGCACCCAGTCGCTGGAATGCAACGGTTCGAGGCTGACGAAAGCTGGGTGCCCGGCTTCGATCACCCCGGTGAACGACAAGACGGCGCACAACCCGCAGACAATGACGATGGCGGACAGGATCGGGAAGATGCGGAAGAAGCGCATCCGCCGGGCGAGCACCAGCGAGAACACAATCACCAGCAGAATGGTCAGACCGCTGGTAGGCCAGTGCGTACCGGCTTTCGGAGCGCCATGCTTGAACAGCGCCAGACCGATCAGCATGATCACCGGCCCCACCACCACCGGGCTCAGCACTCGCCGCAGCCCGCCGACCAGCCCGGTGAACCCGACGACAATCTCCAGGACCGCCCCGACGATGATGCTCCCGGCGATGTACTGCATGATCTCCGCCGGACCGAGCGGATGAGCAGGGTCCTGCCCATAGGCGATGATCGCGAAGAACGCCGCCAGGAAGCTGAACGAGACGCCTTGAATGATCGGCAGGCGCGAGCCGAACGTCACCTGAATAAACGTCGCCAGCCCGCTGCACAGCATCACCGAGGAGATCAGCACGGCGATCTGCACCTGATCCATACCCATGCTCGGCCCGAGCAACAGCGGAACCGCCACCGTAGCCCCGAACATGGTCAGCGTATGCTGCAACGCCAGCACCACCGCCCGAACAAACGGCGGCCGATCATCGAGACCGTAGATCACCGCACTGCTTCGAGAGGCTACCTGTACCATCACGTGCTCCAGTGATCGTGGGCAACGCTGCCGCCAAGTCGTTGGCGATAAGTGCGTTCAACGGTGCGATCCGGATCCATCCCGCCTGCCCGAAGAGACGACTTTCCTTCCACGTGGCGGATTCCAATGGGACCCCGGAGAATCCGCCGAACAAAGGAATCTCCCAACATCTTCGTTCGTTCTTCCGGGCCGTTTATGCTCCCAAGCACGGCCTGACTT
>JAAEQG010000741.1 GCA_024231775.1 bacterium | reverse complement strand
GTACTTTGGCATTTCCGCGCAGCGAGCTATGGATACCTGGTGACTCCGGGATGTCGGGTAGTTTTGTTCGCCTTGGTAACTGACAGATTTGTCACTTTGACGACAAAATGTAGCGTCCAGGGGCTCCGCCCCTGGACCCGGTATGTCCAAAAGACCAGAAAATCAAAGGCTCGCGGGCGCAACGGCAACGCGAAAGCCAAAGACGACGTCCCGGTCCCTGGGCCGGCCCCTGCTGCGGTAAGCGGCCCGCAGGCTCACCGCGGGGCCGCCCCAGCCGCCGCCCCGAACCTCCTGAAATTCCTTCGCCTTCCCACGTATCTCATCGGCGCACCACTCCCAGACATTGCCGGCCAGATCGCAATGTCCATAGGGTCCGTTGCCTCCGGGATAGGCGCCAACCGGCGTCGGCGAGCCGACATTTGGTCTGAGTCCGGGGGCAAAGTTGATCCGCTCCGCATCGGGTTCCTCGTCTCCCCAGGGATACTTGCCCTTCACCGGAGTCGCCGCCTTTTCCCACTCAGCCCCGGTCGGCAAGCGCACTTCCTGGTTCCGCAACTCGCTCAACCACCGGCAATAGGCCACGGCCTCGTACCACGACACCCCCGTTACCGGCCGGTTCGGCGTCGCCAGCTGCTCATCCCATTTCCTGGGCTGGTCCCACCCCTCTTTTAGCTTCAGAGACAACCCCTCCGCAACCCAGTACTTCTGCTTCTCGTACCCCAGGTGCTCGACAAAGCGTTGATACTCCTCGACCGTCACCGGATACTTCCCCAGTCGCAAACCACCGTATCCCGGCACCTCGATGAAGTTATCCCGCTCCGCGGCCAGGCGCGGATCCCCACCGCGTCCCAACGCCTCCGCCACCGCGATGCGGTCCTTCACCGGCACCTTGGCAGCGCCCTCCAAAGTGAAGATCGCCGTCGATCGTTCCAGGGCCGCGCCATGGGCGGCGGCGATCTCCTCCCGCGGGCGGTAATGGTAGACCTTCAGCGGCTGCAGCAGCCGTCCCACGATCCCGGCGGCCCGGGCCTCGGTCGCCAGATCCGGCGCCGGTCCTCGCACTGCCAGCACCCGATCGAGGAGCTTGTCGACGCGGCCTTCGCCGCCTTCGTCG
>JAAEQG010000740.1 GCA_024231775.1 bacterium | reverse complement strand
GGCCGCGAGCCTGGGTGCTCCGCTGTACGTCGCCTACCCCTTCGAGGTCGACCTCGACCTCGGGAGCTCCGGCACCTGGGAGCTGCTCGACGACGGCTCACGGCTCTGGCGCCTGCGCATCCACTCGCCCACCGCGCTGCGCCTCAACCTCGGCTTCACCCGCTTCGGCCTGCCGGCGGGTGGTATCAGCAACGGAGGAGCCCTTTCCAGGTGCCGAGGGTGGTCCGATTCGGCTGATGTTTTCCGCGTCGGTAGAGTGAGGACAGGATGGCCTGCGTTTGCCGACGGTCAGGCCCGGCCCCCGTCGGCGGCGGGTGACGGCGATGAGGCCCCTCCGGGCTTCGAAGCCAGCGCCATCCTGCCTCCGGAGATGGCCCGGGGGCCGCCGCGACTCGAGCTATGGCTCTCCGGGCAGGTGGAGCGCTCGCGGCAGAAGCTCGGAGAGTTGGGCCGGAGCGTCTGCGAGGAGGCATTTCGACGTTTGAACGAAGTGGAAACAGGAAAGGAGCATGAGGAATGACTGCACGTAAACGGACGGTACTGCTTGTTCTTTATCTGGTGGTGGGCGCCTTCGCGCCGGCTGGAGGCCAAACGTTTCCCCGGCCGGATCCGCAACGGGGATCGATTGGGGTAACCGTACACTCCACGACCTTTCAGCCGAGTAACATCCTGGCCTCGGAAGTCTATTTTGCGCCGTTCGAGGACGACGAGGACAAGTTCGCGGCGGAGTATGTCATGCCGTCGAACCACTTCGATAAGGGCCAGTTCTATCTGCTCAACGCCAGACCTGGACGCTACGTCGTGGTGGCCGCAAGGTTCATGTGGCGGAAGCCCCCATCTACTGTTAGAGCCTTCTTCTCCAGAGCGGTCATTCAGCAGATGGAAGTCACCGTACGACCAGGTACCATGGTCTTCGCGGGCGACCTTCTGGTAACCGCGTCGCCGACGTCGAACATGGGAAATGCAGATCCTGCCCAGGCACACTACTACCGCTTGATCTCACCGGAGATTGCGGCCAAAATTCCGTCGTTTGCCCCAATCGGCGCCTGCTCCAGGGGGTTCCTCAACAAGGTAACCCGGGATGCAGACTCCGAACGGAAGTTCTGGCTCCGGGCACGAGACAAGGTTTTCAAGAAACAGCGCGAGTGGGCGGAGCTTGCCAACCGGCAACTCGAAGCGTTAGCGTTAGCAGAGCGGCAAGAGAAAGACAAGAGTCAGGTATCGACACCACAACCTGGAAAGGAGGACTGAGGCATGTTCACAAGGGCTATGATAGCGTTGCTTACCTTCAATATCGCTGCGGGAGCACTCGCCGCAACCAAAGAACCACCGCTTCCCGAGCCCAAGGAAGGGCGGGGAGCGATCGGCGTGAGCCTTCAAGGTCGGTCCAAGAGAGCTTTCGCCGTGCAGGCCTATTTTGTCCGCGTGGGAGATGGCGAGGATCCCTTTAGCGCAGAGAACGTCATATTCTCGAACTACTCCCGCAACGGGCAGATCTATCTGCTTAACGCCAAGCCTGGTCGCTACTTTGCGGTAGCTGCAAAGCGTTGCTACGTCCAGTTCAATATCAATATCATGATCAATACAGGCTCCAGCAATGTCAGCGGAACACCCATGGAGCGCAGAGTTTACTTCTCCGAAGAAATGATTCTGCAGACGGAAACCATCGTCTCTCCGGGCACGCTGACCTTCATGGGTGAATATGAGGTGAATACCTCTACCAGGAAAAAGAAGAAGCCTTTCGGGCGCGTCCAGGCTCACTACCACCAACTGATCTCACCAGGTGTCGTGGGGAGACGTTCTTCGGCGGGTGCCCTCGCTCGCCAGGAGGAACACCGGGGAGAGCTGCGGAGCGCCGCCAGGGATCTCAATAGCGAGTTCATGTTCTGGACCCAGGCACAAAGCCAGGTGTTCGGAGAGGAGCCCGCCTGGCTGGAGCTCGTCCGGAGGCAGCTGGACTCGCTGCGAGAGCGGCGCCGAGCTGCTCAATCGGCCGGGTCGAACTAGCGGTCCAGCCATTCCAGGACGTCCTTCCTGGCCGGCGCCCGGTCGGAGCCTCAACCGAGAAGCACCGTCCGGGCTCTGGTGAGCACCTCCAGAGCCTCGGCCGCGCAGGCGACGAGCTTCTCGAAGGATTCCCGCTCCTCGAACCCGGAGTCCGGCCGGACTCGACGGACGATGACTACGAAATCGGCGTCGGACCGGTCGAGGGGCTGGCCCGTCCGGCCGCGCTCCACATCTCAGCAGGAAAGGGGATACCACCATGACCACCTGGGCCAAACTCTGCATCGCACTACTCGCAGCCATCCTGTGGATGTCGATCATGGGTACTCGTCCTGGGGCGGCACTCCAGACGACGACGCAGTTGCCGGCGCCGTCGGCCCCCAAGGGGCGGCGTCACCGTGCCCGCCCCTACGTTCGGTCGCCAAACCATGGGGTGGCATGGACGGGCGTTCAAGAACCGCCCGTCAGACGCCGAGCCTGAACGTGCGCCCGCGCAGCCTCCCCCGCCCGCCCCATGACCCCGTAGACCTCGGCCAATAACATCCAGGTAGC
>JAAEQG010000739.1 GCA_024231775.1 bacterium | reverse complement strand
AATGGGAATGTGGCAAAGTTGGGCCAGAGGGCCGATCCGGACCGAGACCGTATCTTTTTGGACGGGAATCCGGTACGGGTAAAGCGTGGCTATACCTACGTGGCTTTGCACAAACCCCGGGGCGTTCTCTCCGACGAGGGAGATGGTTCGGGGCGTCTGACCACGGTGCACGACATGGTATCGCTGCCGGAGCGTCTGTTCCCGGTGGGCAGGCTGGATCTGCGGAGTGAGGGGCTGATACTGCTCACCGACGATGGCGACTTGACCTACCGGTTGACTCACCCACGCTTTGGACACGAAAAAGAGTACCGGGTTCTGGTCGAGGGCGAACCGGACGATGCGACGTTGACCAAATGGCGGCGGGGTGTGTTCCTGGAAGGGAAGCGCACGGCTCCGGCGCGGGTGACCGTCATCGGTGGGGAAAGGGACGGTACCTGGCTGCGGGTTGTGCTGAGGGAGGGGCGCAAGCGGCAGATTCGGCGTGTGGCGGCGATGTTGGGCCATCCGGCGCACCGTGTCGTTCGCGTGCGTATCGGAACGCTGCGGTTGGGAGATTTGGCGATAGGAAAGTGGCGCAGACTCAGTTACACAGAGGTCAAGGCTCTGCGGGAATCGGTGCAGGAGCCACACAAGAAATCAAAGAGGAGCAAGAAACGACGTTGAAATTAGCGACGATTGCCATCGACGGACCGGCAGCTTCGGGCAAAAGCACTATTGGCGAGTTGCTCGCCCGGCATTTGGACTATCTTTATTTTGACACTGGCGTGATGTACCGCGCTGTGACCTGGGCGGCGCTTGCGCGTGGTATACCGATCGAGGATGAAGCGGCGGTGACAGAGTTGGCGGAACAGCTTTGCATCGACGTTGTCCCGCCGACGGTGGACGATGAACGCCAGTACACTGTTCTGGCCGATGGGGCGGACGTCACCTGGGCTATCCGCACGCCGGAGGTGAACGCCGGGGTCTCTCCGGTCTCTGCGTACCCCGGTGTGCGGCGGGCGCTCGTCGCGCAGCAGAGGCGGGTGGCGATGGGAGGGCCGGTGGTGATGGTCGGACGCGACATTGGCACCATCGTGTTGCCCAACGCCGATTTCAAACTTTACCTGGACGCCAGCGTGGAAGAGCGGGCGCGTCGCCGTTGGCGGGAGGTACGGGCGCGTGGGGAGGAGGCCGATTATGAACCAATATTGATCTCGGTGCGCCGCCGTGACGAGATCGATAGCAGCCGGGATGCCTCTCCACTGTGCGTGGCCGACGATGCCATCGTTCTGGATACGACCGCTATGGGTATCGAAAAGGTTCTGGTGCAAGTTGGGCGTCTGATCGAGGAGCAGGAATGACAGCAGGCTTGATCGCTGCCTGCACCGCAGGCAGCCTGGCCGAGCGAGTGGGCCTACAGCCGGGAGATGAACTGCTCTCCATCAACGATCATCCCCTGCGAGACGTGATTGACGTGCGTTTCTATGCCGCCGAGGATTGTCTGACGTTGCGGGTGCGGCGAGATGAGCGAGAGTTCTCCGTCGAGGCTGAACGACGGCACGATGAGTCGTTGGGATTAGAGTTCGCGCATCCCACTTTTGATGGCATCCGCCGCTGTAGCAATCGCTGCGATTTTTGTTTTGTCGCTCAGATGCCGCCGATTGATGCGGTTGAGGGCCGGTTGCGCGGTCTGCGCCGCTCCTTGTACGTCAAAGACGACGATTACCGTTACTCTTTTCTGTTTGGCAGTTATGTCACACTGACCAATCTGCGCGAAGCGGATTGGCAGCGTATCGGCGAACAGCATCTCAGCCCGCTTTACGTTTCGGTTCACGCTACCGATCTCGATTTACGCCGCAGCATGTT
>JAAEQG010000738.1 GCA_024231775.1 bacterium | reverse complement strand
GCGTTGTCAGAGACCAGGCCGTTGACGTCGTCGGTCCAGCACTCGCAGGCGACGCGTTCCTCGCTTCCACGGGTCAGCGTGCCGTCGTAGGGCATTGCATCCTCGTGAGACGTCCAGCCCGAAAGCACCATCGGTACCGGCCCGCTTCCGGCGGGAATCCACTCGCCGTTGTAACGGCGGGCAAAGTGAAGGTGCGTAGCCTGGGCGAACCCGCCCTCACAAGAAGGATGCCCGATGGGTTGCCCTCGCTGCACGTACGCGCCCGCCTCGACCCGCCCTCCGACGTGGACGTGCAAGTGGTACAACGTCCAACCGCTCTGTTCAAAACCGTCGCCGTCCAGGTCTATCACCACCTCACCGTTCTCACTGCGCAACACCAGCCCCGCTGCCGCCGCCGTGACCCACTCACTCGAAGGCGCGCAGCCCAGCGCCTCGTTGACCGGCACAAAGTCGAGCGCGGCGCGGCCACTGCCGTTTCCCCAGCCTCCGTGCGGACCGCCCGTAAAGTACCAGGTGTGGCCAGATTCCCACGGCAGCCGCAACTCTGGCTGCACCAGGTCTGGCGGTATCAGTGGGTCCACCGTGTAGGCGAAAGGATTGCCAAAGAGGCGCTCATAAGTCGACGAAAACCCATCAGGGCCAACCATCGTCAGCCACCCGTCCATAGTGGCAGAGAGTCCGGCCAGACAGTTCTGCACCCCGGCGGTGCCCGGATTGACCTCTGGCGCGATGGCGGCGCGGACGCCGTCGAGCAGGCGTACCGTTCCCCAGT
>JAAEQG010000737.1 GCA_024231775.1 bacterium | reverse complement strand
AGTGCCTTCTTGATAGTAAACCCACTCCCCAACCATCCGGTATTGCTCGCCCGGCGCGGGGACAGAGGCGGCGACGTTGCCGAGATTGTCCATCCAGGTCAGCGTCGTGCCTGTCATGTCCGCCGCCAGGTCCACGTAAACCCACGTCTCCGCCGGTTCGACCGGGGCTGCTGTCTCGGTGGGCTGGGCCGTGGGGGGGGCTGTCGGGACCTCTGTCGGTGCGACCGTTGGAGCCTCGGTGGGTTGCTCCGCGTCGGAAGCGGCAGGCCCACACTCGCCCCGGTAAAAGGCCCATTCCTCGCACTCGCTGCCGTCGGCAAACGTGCACACGCCGTACTGGCCGCCGTCCGCGTCGGTGCGTATCTCTAACGTATAGCCCTGCCCCTCGCAGTAGACGGACGCCGGATTTGCCATCCCGGTGGTGGGTTCGGATGTGGCCGCCGTTCCGCAGCCACTGACGATCATCACGCTCAACGTGAGTACAAACACTAGAGTAGAAAACTTGCCTTTCATTT
>JAAEQG010000736.1 GCA_024231775.1 bacterium | reverse complement strand
GTGGCGGCCAGGCCGCGGTCCGTATTCGACGGCGGCCCCTCCCCACCACTGCTGTGGTCTGATCTTACGTGCGAGAATTTGATGGTCGGCGCCCAGTACCGGATACCGGCAGAGTTGGTCAGTATGGCGATGACGGGCTCCACGGGACCGGCGACTCTCATCGGCGCGGTGGTGCAGCACGCCGCCGAGTGCCTGAGCGGGGTCACCATCCACCAATTGGTGAACCCTGGCGCGCCCATCGTCTGGGGCGGTTCGCCATCCGCCTTTGATATGCGCACGGGAACCACCCCGATGGCCGCCATCGAGACGATCATGATCGACTGCTCCTACGCCGAGGTCGGCAAGCACCTGGGATTCCCCACCCACGCTTACCTGGGAATGTCGGACGCCAAGATCGTGGACCCACAGAGCGGGTTCGAGTCGGGCATCGGCGCGATATTGGCAGCACTTGCGGGCATCAACATGGTCTCTGGCCCCGGCATGCTCAACTTTGAGAGCTGCTTTAGCCTGGAAAAGCTGGCGATTGACGCCGAGATCGTGGGGATGGCGAAACGGCTGGTAAAGGGAATGGTCGAGCGGGAGACGCCGCTGGGGCTGGACGTTATCCGGCAGGTGGGGCACGCGGGCAATTTCCTGGTCACAGAGCACACGCGGCGCTGGTTCCGCGAAGAGTTGTTCATCCCCAGCCCGGTGGTGGATCGCGATTTCCGCCGAGACTGGGAGTCAAAGGGCCGTCTGAGCGCCGCCGAGCGCGC
>JAAEQG010000735.1 GCA_024231775.1 bacterium | reverse complement strand
GACACCCGGCATAGCCAGAGCAAAGGCTACGCAGCGGACGAGCTGAAGAACTACCGCCGCCGCCTGTACGAAGAGGTCGAACGCCGCCTGTCGGGCGGACACGCTCAAGCCTTGCCCGCGGCGGAGCCACCGCGGCAAGCGGCCAAGCGCGTCGGGCGATCGCTGGGCACATTGTTGCGGCCGCGCGATGAGCTGCACGCAGAACTCGAGCAGTTGTCTACTCGAATCGACAAGGCCATTCAGCAACTCGCCACCAACGTGGGCCGGTACGTTCGTGGGTCCTCTGATGACGACGGCGCACTCCTCGGGGTGATAGGGGGAAGCGCGGACGATTCCCACCGAAGGGGACTAGTTCACGTCGGCAGGAGTGGCAATACGCCCTTTCCAAAGGCCCGTCCGAGGATCATGCTGAGGAGATCGACCTACGGAGGTGTCGGTCTTGGCTTTGAAAGCGACTCGGGTGAGGGTGCCCGCGCCGGCACGCAAGATACTGAAGCGGCTTGTGCGGGCGAAGAAGACGACCCAGGAGCTGGCTGAACGCGCGCGTATCGTGCTGTTGTCGAGCCAAGGCATGAACAACATGCGGCAGGCGAGACAGCTGAGGGTGGATCGGCAGCGGGTCCGTCGGTGGCGCAATCGCTGGGCAGAACAACAGCGGCGGTTGTTCGACGCGGTAGCCGCGGGAGCCACGAACCGTGATGTCGCGGCCCTGATTGCGGAGATCCTGGCTGACAGGCCGCGCAGCGGCGGCCCGACGAAGTTTACTCCGGAGCAGGTCACCGACATCATCGCGGTGGCGTGTGAACGACTCGATGAGTCCGGCCGCCCAACGAGTCACTGGACCCCGGCAGAGCTTGCTGAGGAGGTCGTCAGCCGAGGCATCGTCGATAGCATTTCGCCTCGACAGGTTGACCGGTTCTTGAGCGACGTCGCTCTCCGCCCGCACAAGGTCCGGGGTTGGCTCACGTCTCCCGACAAGCGGGATGACCCGGAGGGTTACGCGCGCGATGTCGAGAACATCTGCAGTACCTATCTTCGAGCCCAGGAGCTGCACAAGCAGGGCGTCCACGTCGTGTCGACCGACGAGAAGACCGGCATCCAGGCTCTCGAACGCAAGCATCCGACGTTGCCTGCGAAGCCGGGCTACGTCGAGCGTCAGGAGTTCGAGTACATCCGCCACGGCACGCTCTGCCTGATCGCGAACTTCGACGTGGCGACAGGGACTGTGCTTGAGCCGACGATCGGCCCGACGCGCAATGAAGACGACTTCGCCGGCAACATCGCTCGACTCAACGACACCGATATGGATGGCGGCTGGGTCTTCGTCGCCGACCAACTCAACACGCACAAGTCTGAGGCACTGGTCCGGCTGGTTGCTGACCGCTGCGGTCTCGACGAAGACCTGGGTGTCAAGGGCAAGCGCGGCATCCTCAAGTCGATGGCGAGCCGCAGGGCGTTCCTGGAAGACCAGTCACATCGGATTCGCTTCGTCTACACCCCGAGGCACTGCTCGTGGCTGAACCAGGTCGAGATCTGGTTCAGCATCCTGGTTCGTCGGCTGCTGGCGCGCGCGAGCTTCAAATCGCTCGAAGAGCTACGCCAGCGTCTCATCGACTTCATCGACTACTTCAACAAGACGTTGGCCAAGCCCTTCAAGTGGACCTACACCGGACGGCCGCTTCAGGCGTAGCTGAGGAGGAGCGCAAGACGAAGAGATGACACAGAGCTTTTTCCCAGCTGCCAGCCCGCGGTTGTGCCGGCTTCCACCGCCGCCGTGCTGCAGGAGCGCGACAGATGTCGTGTGCTTCGCCGCGCGCGCGGACGGCGAGCAGACGGATGCTATCCTCTCCCCTATTGCGGCACCCGCGGAGAACTCGATGGCAGCCGGACCCAAGGACCTTGAGGAACTCGAGCGACTCCTGAGTCGCGAAGAAGGCCTCGCCCACCTACGCGTCAAGAGGCGTGGGGACTCCCTCACGATCTGCAGCGGCGACCAAGCCGACGAGCAGAAGCATGCCCGCCTCACGCAGCTCGGGCGTGCGGCCTGGGGCCTGAGCTTCCCCAACCACACAGGCCGATGGGAGCAGACGCCCTTCGTCGGACCCATGAAGGAGTTGGTCGCAACCCTCGTCGGCGACTTCTCGTTCTACCTCGAGCCTTGGTAGAGGACCCACCGGGCGCCAAGGGCTGGATCAGGACTCCTGCCGAGGAGTACTAGTTGTCGTCGGGCACCAAACATGGGCGGGGATCTTCACGAGGCCGCCGGCGACGTCAACGCGGGAGTACGTGACCGCGACCGCCTTCCAGGACGCGCTCCGCCCTGCTCCGGAGATCGGGATCCTGAATCGGCACGCGGATGGCCCTGGCTCCGCTGCCCCCGTCCAGCATGTCACGTGCAAACCGCTCCGCTCGATCCACGCGTTCCCAGACGGTGTCGATGCGCTCCTGCG
>JAAEQG010000734.1 GCA_024231775.1 bacterium | reverse complement strand
GCCTTTCCTGGGGTTCGGCAGACCTCACCCCAGGCTATCTCATGCCGCCCGCAGACGGGCTCAGATCTCGCTGATGGAACGGCTCCAGTCTTCGCTGTGGGTGCCCGGCCGACCGTCGCTGATCAAAAAGAGCCACACCCAAATCAAACAGACCCGGAACCCCGCGCCGGAGCTCCCGGATCAGTTCGTTTCGGGCTCGGGGGAGGGGCAGAGGGGGTGGGCCCGGTTCCCACGGAGCGAGAGGTCACAGAGGCTGCGGCGCCCAGCCGGTGCCAGCTTCCCCGGGCGGGTAGCACCGGGCAGTACGCCTTGCCTCTCTCCGCGTCCGGTGGTATCCTGGACCCGATGGCGAAGAGACCCTCAACCTCGTGCTTCCAGGCCCCCTCGGTGGGGAGCGGCGGGCGTACATAGCCAGAAACCTGGCGAGAGGAGAAGTTGAATGGCTGAGAAATTGACGTTTAACTATGACCGTGAGGGCGACATTCTACACATCGACAAGTGCTCTCCTTACGCTGAGCAAGAATCGGAGGAACTCGGTGACGAAGTTGTCGCGCGCCTCAATCCTGGTACGGGGGCCGTAGAGAACCTTGAGATTTTGTTCTTTTCGACGCGACTTCTGCGGGGCGATCTTTTCGAGCTGCCCATTATGGCAGATCTGCGGCTCGCCGGCAGAACCGTCGCTTGACTCGGGGCCGAGAAGACCTTGTCAAGATCAACCGCCCTCGACCGCCGGCTGGATCGGAGCCCGGAATGCTACAGCCCATGGACGGTTGTTTCAGGGACTTGAAATGCTCTTTTGAAGAATGGGGCGTCGATTCAGGGTATGAACCGACATGAAAACCGACGGCAATACCCTGCCCATTGAGACCGCGTTGAAGTCGGGCGCCCTCGGAAAGCGCTGGGAGCGCCGGCTTCCAGCCGGGGCGATCAGGAATGGGCGACGACGTCTTCAACGTCGGCG
>JAAEQG010000733.1 GCA_024231775.1 bacterium | reverse complement strand
TGCCGTTCGCCGTGCTCATCTACAAGGAGCGGATCAGTCTGAGGGCGATCCTGGGGGCTATCCTTGCGGTGGGCGGCTCGACGCTGCTGTTCATCAACCCGTAGTGATTAGAGCACTCTCAATCCAACTGTAGATGGGGATGCAAGCTCCTTGGTCTCCCGAGTACAACTCGGGTGGTGATAAGTTGTTCTTGACCAAGGAGCATGCGATGGATGGGAGGATACCAGTATTCTTGGGGATTGACTACGCTGATAAGGTGTCGCAGGTGGTGGTTTTGGACGCAGGTGGACGCGAGCTGGGTACGCGGCGGCTACGAAGCGAGACGGGGCGTTTGGTCGCATACGGCGAGCGCTTCGGTCCGATCGTCGGGGTGGCTATCGAAGCCTGTTGTGGCACGGCTACGCTGGCTGACGAACTCATCCAGCGGTATGGCTGGCCGGTGCAACTGGCCCACCCGGGGTTCGTGCGGCGAATGAAGCGAAACCCGGACAAGACGGACTACAGCGATGCCCGCGTGCTGGCGGATCTGTGTCGGGTGGGTTACCTGCCGCCGGTGTGGCTGGCGCCATCGCACATTCGCGAACTACGTCGGGTAACGCGTGGGCGGCAGTCAATGGTGGAAGAGGGTCGACGGACAAAGCTGCGGGTGCGGGCGTTGTTGCGTGATCACCGCATCAGTAAGCCCGAGGGGCTGTTGCGGGTATGGACCAAGTGCGGTCTGAGTTGGCTACACGCCCTGAGGTTGGACGAACGGCTGCCGAGCGAATCACGATGGCTGCTAGAGCGTCATCTTAACCATCTGCGTTTTGTGGACGAGGAACTGGCGGCGTTCAAAGAGTGGCTGGAGTCAATCGCCGCTGACGATCCCCTGATCCAGCGGCTACTGGAGCAGCGTGGTGTCGGGCTGATCACGGCTTGCGTGCTTCGGGCGGAGATTGGGCAGTTCGAGCGTTTCGGTTCCGGCAAGCAGTTGGCCCATTACTGCGGGGTGAGTCCTCAGAACGCTTCCAGCGGCGAACGCCAGGCGGACGCGGGCTTGGTCCGTGGCGGTAATCGTCAGTTGAAGCTGGCGTTGATCGAATTGGCCCATCGCGTGAAGCGCTACGATCCCCACTGGTGTGCTTTGGCCGCCCGCCTGTTGCGTGCGGGCAAACCGCGATGCGTGATCGTGGCTGCGGTGGCGAATCGGTGGATTCGGAAGCTGTATTATCAGATGTTACCGTCCACGTTGGCGGCGTAAGTTTTCTTCCGCCCCGGGAGTTTTCCGGGGCGGTGTGGTGGCGTCCTGAGGGATGGATCCCGGTGCGGGTGAGCTCGTTGGCCGCTGGGGCTGCTATTGATGCTCGTTTGTAGATGGGGCAATCCGCACTGCTCGAAACCCCCGTATGGGCTATCCTGTTCGCAGGAGATGCTCGGATAGAAGATTGGGAACCACTCGCAACGCCACTTGACAGCCGAGGTGCTTGCATAGAAGCGGCCGGCGTCTCGCAGGCCGACGTCCGGCGGGGACGCCGGACGCTACGGAATCAGCACTTCGGAATCGCCCGGATCACTGTGTCAACGCGGGCTGAGGTTCACTCCTCGAGCTGGCCGGCAAGCGACACGCTGTTGTATTCGAGCAGGGTGCCCTTGGCTTTCTCGACCTCGACGATCGCGACGTTATAGCTGGCCAAAGACTCCAGCAACGCCTGGCGGGCCGCCGCGAGTCCCCGATGAGCGTCCAGCTCCATACTCAACTGGGTGAAATCCTTTCGCTCGGCCCGGATGATGATCGACTCCAGCCGGTCTTCGCTGGCTT
>JAAEQG010000732.1 GCA_024231775.1 bacterium | reverse complement strand
GGGGGCGGCGGCTCTACCCGAGTCGCTACGTCCACCGCCGGTTGAGAGCGTCGCCGAGGTGGACGGCCTCTCCCGGCTGAGATCCTACCTGGCCCTCTGGGCGGAGAGTTCACCACGGCCGCTAGTGCTCTTCCTCGACGAGATCGATTCGATGATGGGCAGCCCCCTGATCTCGGTGTTACGCCAGCTGCGGGCCGGCTACAATTTCCGCCCGGCCCGATTCCCCCAGTCCGTGGTGCTCGTCGGCATGCGCGATGTGCGTGACTACAAGGTCGCAAAGGGCGAAGTCCTTCATACTGCATCACCGTACAATATCAAGGACAGGTCCTTCCTTTTGGGCAACTTCACCGCCGAGGAAGTGGCGACCCTTCTTGAGCAGCACACCGCCGAGACCGGTCAGGTCATCACGGCCGAGGTCAAGGCCGGGGCCTGGGAGCTGACCCGCGGCCAGCCGTGGCTGGTCAATGCGCTGGCCAGGCAACTGGTGGAGGAGGAGGTTCCAAATCCTGCAACGGCGGTGGAGATGGATCATCTGGAGGCGGCCAAGAATGCCCTCATTCTGCGCCGGGACACTCATCTGGACTCGCTAATGGTCCGCCTTCGTGAAGCCAGAGTGCGGCGGGTAATCGAGCCGCTGATGAGCGGCGAACTGATGCGCGGCGACCGCCTCGACGACGACGTGGCCTACGTCGGGGACCTGGGCCTGATCGACCCTGGCGGCGGTCCGGTCCGAATCGCCAATCCGATCTACCATGAGATCATTCCGCGCGCCCTGGCCGCCGCAAGCGAGCCGGCGATCCCGAACGAGACGGCATGGTACGTGACCGAGGAGGGCCGGCTCGACATGGAGGCACTGCTGGAAGGGTTCGTCGAGTTCTGGCTCGAAAACGCCGAGGAGATGCTGGAGGACCAACCGTACGCTGAAATTGCGCCGCACCTTATCCTGATGGCCTTCCTGCAGCGAATTGTCAACGCTGGCGGAACGATAGTCCGCGAGTATGCGCTCGGCCGCAAACGCCTGGATCTGTACGTACGCTGGCCGTACGCCGGAGGTGTGCAGCGTGACGCGATGGAGTTGAAGGTGTGGCGGGATCGAAAAGGGGATCCGTTGGAGAAGGGGCGCGGCCAACTCGCGGGTTACCTGAAGAAGCTGGGGTTGGATCACGGGTTGTTGATTATCTTTAACTGCCGAAGCGATGCGCCACCATTTGACGAGCGCTACGAACGGACCCAGATCGAAGAGCAGGGCTTGAGCATCGCCGTCTTGCGACTGTAGAGGCTCAAGCCCGAGGGCGAAGCCCTTCGGTGCGAAGTCGAAGGATCTGGGTGGGGTAGCGCCGCGGACAAGCCGCGCGGGGGTGAGAGACAGGTCGCCCGCCAAACCCAGTGAATCCCATGCGGGAAAGTTGTGGGGTAGGCATCCTGCCTGCCGGGGGTGGGAGGAATATCGCTCGCCAACCCCAGTGAATTCCATGGCGATTCGCGATGGGATTCACTGGGTTTGGCAGGCGGCCTTCTTCACCCCCGCCCGGCAGGCAGGATGCCTGCCCCACAATTCGCGATGGGATTCACCGGGTTTGGCAGGCGGCCTTCTTCACACCCCCGCCCAGATCCTTCGACTCCGCGTTGAGGGGCCTCGCCCCTCGCGCTCCGCTCAG
>JAAEQG010000731.1 GCA_024231775.1 bacterium | reverse complement strand
CGGGGCGGCTTCCTCACCTGCTTCGCGGGCCCTCACGTTACGCCGCCGGATTTCTGCCTGCGTGAGGGCGCCCAGCTCTTCGCCCATCGTGCGGCGGCGGATCCGCCTCCGTCGGGCACCTTCGCCCTCCACGGCCGCCCTATGGACGTGCTCAGCGACGGCCACGTGCTCGTCTACATCCGCGCCCGGTTCTACGACCCCAAGCACGCCCGCTGGCTCCAACGCGACCCCACCGGCTACACCGACGGCAACGCCCTCTACGAAGCCTTCGCCAACAACGCCACCGCAAACACAGATCCGATGGGGACGATCATTGAAGAACTCTCCAACTTGTACACAGTCGGCAAGTACGCTTCTTACGAGGAGCTACTGTACGCAACCGCGCACCACATCCCGTTCGCCGCCGTACAGAGTGGGGAACTCCGAGCCTTGTGTGATGCCGGCGGCGCCCTGATTGATCTGCAATCCTACAAACTGCTGCCCCAGGGGTTTGAGGAAGGGTACCGTCAACCAGCCATCGAGGCCGCTACTGGAAGGTTCGACGCCCTCATCAATGCACAGGTGACGGCAGGGGCGAGTCGCGAGGAGGTCTCCTCCAATCTTACCTTGACGGCGTTTTTCGTCAGCGATCTCTCGGGTATAACCCAACTGGGGGAAGGCGTGTTTGGTGTGGACCTCGCGACTAATAGGTCGCTCGGAACGGGCGAGTCAGCCCGGCGGATCGTGCAGGGTGGTAGCACGCTGGTCATCATCGTAGGAGGGCCAAAGGCGATCAGGAGCGCCCGTGCACGAAGCACGGCTCTGGGCGCAGCAGGTCCCGAAGCCGCATTGGTCGCGGAGGCGAGCGCAACTGGGGCGGTGCGGACACGTGTGCTGGCCAATATCACCAGAAGCCAGCATGCAAGAGCAGCCAGTAACTTCGAGGTTCACGTTGCCCGAGAATCGCAGCTCACGGGACTGTCAACGGGGGAAGTGAGAACGTTCAGCGCCGTCAAACCTGGTCCACTTCCCGATAATGTCGCCGAGACTTTCGCAGGGGGACGTTACTTCGAGCGAGTCTTGAGAAGCGAAAGAGTCTACCACCGAGTTGCCGGAGGTACGGCTGGTCCCATAGGGCGTCGTGGTACGTTTGTCACACCCATACCGCAAATCGGCGGCTTGCAGAGTCGGATAGACTTGGCAATACGGCCTGAGTGGGGCAATAGTGCCGTCCAGGTCTACAGACTTCGGGTACCTGCCGGGACTACCGTGTTTGAAGGCCCAGTGTCTACTCAGGGAGGTCCCTGGGTTGGTGGTAAAATCCAGGCATTCATACCAGATGCCGCTGAGACTTGGATTGTCCCATGATGAGCCTGTTTGCTAGCCTACATGCGAAGCGACGTTTTGACTCTCCAGAGGAAAGTGAGTTGCTGGAGCAGGAAGTCTCTGCACTCCGGCAACAGGGACGGGTTGAAGAAATCCCGGTGGAAGAACCAGAGCACGAGTTGCTTGAGGAACACTGGTATCGTGATTCCGAGTCAGGAGAGGTCTATCGATATTGCCCGCCCGAGTTCCCAGCGAGAGGGACCTGGGAGAGGGTCAGATGACGATCCGGGCATAGCCTGTGACCGGCACGACTGGTGGGGCGACTTCGACGTGGACCTGGCTGACCACGCCGCCTTCCAGCTCTGCTTCAGCGGAGCGGGGGCTACGCCTCCGCAGGAGTGCCTGCTCAGCGAAGGTCCGTGCGCGGTCTTCTT
>JAAEQG010000730.1 GCA_024231775.1 bacterium | reverse complement strand
GGCGAGGCGATCTCGCCCTGCTTCCCCTCGGGGTTGGCGGGAGGAGCAGGCAAACGCTCCCATCCGAGCACCAGGTCTCCGGCCTGCAGCCCCGCCCTCGCCAGCGCGGACCCTTCCGCGACCTCCTCCACCACCACGCCGCGGAGCGGCGGCTCGGGCGAGTCCTCGCCAGCGGCCTGCTCGTGGCCACCCGGCAGTCCCAGCACCGCGACCGCGAGCCAGATGAACCCGGACTTCCAGATCTTCCTCGTCATGCAGCACCTCACTATTCGCCAGCCTGTGATCCGACCTGGGTGCCCACGTACCGCACACAATGAGCCCCCGCGCAAATACACTCACTGCCTAACGCGCAGACGGGAGCTGGAGACCCTCACCCGATGGCCGCTACGTGGAAGGGGATCATCCGTTCCAACGACCTCGATCGCGCTGGGAGCGCCGGCTTCCAGCCGGCTCGTGGGCGAAGCCCACGCTTGGAGGCAACTCTTCAACAAAGCAAATCGCGCTGGGAGCGCCGGCTTCCAGCCGGCTCGTGGGCGAAAGCCCACGCATGGACGCTTCGCGTCTCAACGGGGACTTCGTCCCCCGGCCGGCAAGATGCCGGCGCTCCCAGCGTATTCGTGGTCGTTCATACGTGCGACGGTTCCCGTCTCAAGGGGGACTTCGTCCCCCGGCCGGCTGGAAGCCGGCCCTCCCAGCGCAAATCGCGTCCCATGCCGCGGGCGACCGGTTACGCCCGCGGACTACAGCGGGATCTCGACGAACTTCTGCGACGACGTCCGCGACGACGACGCCAGCCGCTTGGCTCCTGCCGACTCCACCCGCTTCTTCAGGGCGTAGTAGTCCAGCCGCAGCTCCTGCGCCGTCTTCGACACTCCATGCTCCACGGCCGCCGCCGTCGCACCACGCCACAGGGCTTCAGGGATTCGACTCCCCAGCCGACGCTGACTCCGCCAACACTACTTGGGTCGTTCATCGGAGTACCAACCATAGCGACACCCTCACCCGCCGTCACGCAGGCTTACCGGAAGGACACGAACGTCGCCGCGTCGATCACCGCGGTCGCCTACCGGATCGGTACCCGCTTCGCCGGGTCGCCGAACGTCGCCGCGTCGATCACCGATCACCGCGGTCCGGACGCCGCCGCGTCGATCACCGCCGTCGGCAGTCGGCAACCGGATCGGCAATCACTTCGCCGGGCCGTCGGGCGCAGTACCCCGCCTGAGTGTTGCCAGGTCTCGTCCTCCCATTGCCCTGGTAGACGCATGAACACGCGAGGCTCGGCCAAATCACCGAAGTCAGATCCAAACGGTTCGAAACTCGCAGACCATGAGGGCGTACCCTCTTCGGTCATTGCCAGAGTCGGTACTTCGAGATGATCGACGGTCAAATAGATCGTCTCGGTGATAACAGCGGCGGTATCTAAATGTGGATTGTCGATAGTTCGAGTCAGTTGCGCCACTGGCCGACCATCGAAATAGAATACGTAGTCGTGACCAACCTTGGCTAGACTTCCGTGATGTCGCTGTTGCGTAGGATAGCGCTCCCAGTATCTGTGGTGCAAAATCCCGCGGGAGGAGTAGGTGGGCGCTGTTGTCCACTTCTTCGACGACAAGCCGACATGCGGTTCCAGTACGGACCTTGAAAGGAAGGATCGTCCGTCGTTACGCAGCTGACTTATTCTGCCTGGGGATCCCCCTGATTCGCTTCGAATTTCTGACAG
>JAAEQG010000729.1 GCA_024231775.1 bacterium | reverse complement strand
AGCGAGACGACCTCCTTGCCTTCGTTGACGATCTCGATCGAGGTTCGCGTCCGCCCGTGCGAGCCGGGAGGGGAGGTGACCTTGGCGGTGATGGCCAGTTGCCCCGCGTAGTCCGGCTGGCGGCGGTCGTTCAGCATGTCCGCCAGGGCCGGGGGCAGTGCTTGCTGGAATTCGGGCAACCCGCGCACGGCGCTCTGGGCCAGTGTGATGATCCGATCAGATTTGTCGCTGGCCAGATGGACGCCATAGAGGACCACGACCGTGCAACTGACGATGATCGTGATGATGATGGCGCTGATCCCGAACGCGGTGCTCGAGAGGAACGAGTGTTGCCGCAACGTGATGTTTGAATGGCCGCCCATGATCCTGCACTCCCAAACCAGGTTCTCAAAGTCCGTTTGCTGTGTCAGTCGCCCACGCTTGGCAAAGATTGCAGGTTTTTCGCTGTTTTTCGGAAATCCTTCAGACCTTCCGGCCGGCGGCGGGTTCGGAGGTGGCGAGAGATGTGCTCGACCGACCGTGGCGAGAGGGCTATTCCTGGTCAAGCGAGCCGGCGAGGCCCTTGAGGCGATAGTGAATGCTGCGGTTCGGGCGCACGGATCGCGTGCGAGGTGGCAGACTGTTCCCCAACACGGGTCGATAGCCCTTGCGTCTCATGCAGTCGTCGATGATGTCCAGTTCGCGATCACCGAGTCCGGTCAGTTCGGAGAGCTCGGCCAGTTCCTCGTAGCAGGTGCGATGGTCTTCGTAGCATTGGTCGAACGTCTTGCCTTCTTGGTACCAGTACTGCATGCCGCACCCGGTGCAGCAGCAGAGCATTGCCAGTAACAGGCCCATGCGGAGTCCGGCCATTCGCTCGTTCCTTCCCAAGGGTGCCTCTCTTCCCGTCCATTCTGGCGACGGATGTGCCAGTGATTGTAGCCCTGTAGAGCCCGTGGGCAAGCCCAAATCTCGGTTCGCCGGCCAATAACATGGATGCTTGGATTGTCTCAGTTCTCGCGCGTATTCTTGACGCGCCGCGCTGAGCATCGGTACAATACACTAGATTTGGCAGGGAGAAGCCATGAGCGGTGGGAGCACGTATCCTGGTACGCCGGTCCGAGCAGGGGGGCAGCGGAGAGCCTTTACCCTCATCGAACTGCTGGTGGTGATCTCGATCATCGCTCTGCTGATGGCGATCCTTATGCCCACGCTCCAGCGTGCTCGAAACCAGGCCCGGGCGGTGGTCTGTCAATCCAACCTGAAGCAATGGGGTCTGCTGATGGCGACGTACGTCAATGAGAATGACGGACGTTTCCCCAAAGCACCATCCCGGGATGATCCCGACTATCGCGGTGGCTGGTGGGGGGGGTGGGGTTGGGGTTGGGGAGGCGCGTGGGGTTCGCGGGACCCGGCGAAGTACTATGAGACCAAGGACATACGCTGTTGTCCCATGGCCACCCGGATGGCCAACCCGACAGGGTTAGGTCACCCAGGGGGCGGAACCTTCCTGGCCTGGGGGCGATTCTGGCCCGAAGGTCAGAGGCCCGAACCCTGGGACACCTATGATGTCTACGGTAGCTACGGCTCCAATGACGCTGTCGGGTATCGCGGGTATTACGAGGATAGCTACTGGCAGGAACGTGCCTGGCGCACGGCAGATGTCCGGGGCAAAGACAGGATACCCGTGTATCTCGACAGTGCTTGGCCTTGGAATCCGGGGTGGGGCGAGTACATGGGGCCTCCCGAATGCGAGGCCGTTCCGATCGCTCTCATGCCTGACACCTGGGAGTCTCTCTGCATCAACCGCCACGGTGGAGGGATCAACGGTCTATTTCTGGACTGGTCGGTGCGTAAGGTGGGCCTGAAGGAGATCTGGACGCTCAAGTGGAACCGCCAGTTCGAGACCGCCGGCCCCTGGACCAAAGCCGGCGGGGCCGAGTCCGGAGATTGGCCCCTGTGGATGCGTTCTTTCAAGGAGTACTGATCGTGATT
>JAAEQG010000728.1 GCA_024231775.1 bacterium | reverse complement strand
GTGGGCGCTTATACGACTATCGTCGGCTACGACCGCTCCATCCGCGAACCCTTACTAGAGCACCTGGCCCGGCTTGATCCGCGCCAGGTGGCGCTCAACTTTTCGTTGAGCGACCCGGCATCCGATGGATTGACGCACGGGATGTACCTCGTGCTGGCGCGGATGCTGGCGGACACGCCGTATGCAGATCGTCTCGTCTCGGCAGAAGGGGTGATCGGCACACTGCGCGGAGCCAAGTCTCCGGCAGAAATAGCCCTGATCAAGGCCGCCGTCCGGGAGACGGACGCGATCTTTGCGCGTGCGAGCCAATGGCTCCGGTCCGGGCTGACGGCGCGCGAAATCGCCCATTGGTTCCACGACGCCGCAGCCGAGGGAGGGATGGGGACCTCGTGGGAGAGCGATTATTGCCCCGTGGTCACGCCGGGACCGGACGCGCCCATCGGCCACGCCATGCCGGGTGATTTCGTCACCCAGCGCGGGCACTTGTTGCAGGCGGACTTTGGCGTGAGCAAGGACGGTTTCGTGTCCGACTTGCAGCGGACGTGGTATCTGCTCGACACCGGCGCGGGCGAGACCGAGCCGCCGGAGGAAGTGTTGGCCGGGTG
>JAAEQG010000727.1 GCA_024231775.1 bacterium | reverse complement strand
GAGAGAACCTGGAACGCGCCAGCGGGGACAGCGACACCTGAAGCGGCCTTTGCGATCGACCAGTTCAGAACGTCGTCCTCTGCTAGCTCCGAATCGCCGGGCGTTGTCGACAGCGTCAGCGGCACGGCAGTGCCAGCGACCCAGTCACCCGAGCCGCCGGAAGCGAGCTCCTTGGTGGTGATGGACGCGACCGTTGTCGAGCCGTTCTTGACGTACAACGTCGCGTAGTCGGTGTCGTCGGCCACCAGCGCGTCCTGCGGCAGGAAGTCCACCTCGACCACCTGCGCTTCGCACGGCGCCTTACCCATGTACTGCGCCGCCGTGGTGGTGCCAGCTGCGCCATCGACCGCCGTTTTCTGGAACGGTCCGAAGGCTAGCCAGCCAGGTCGAAATTTCATGATGCTGCTCCTTTCAGCCAGCGGGCCGAAGCCCGCCAGCTGGTGTGCGACCTAGCTGAGGGTCACGCGGATGTTGTTGCCCGGCGCGCTGCAGCTGAGCTGGGCGTGGCTGTCGAGCCGGACCTCGAGCGCCTTGGCGTTCTGCACGCGCACCGCGATCATCCCGTCATCCTGGTCGATGCGGACCGCCTCGAGCATCGACTCGAGCGTCCACGTGTCCGTCTGGTTCAGGTAGACCGTGTTGCGTGGGCAGTAGGTGGCCGGCTTGAGGTGCACCTCTCCGTGAGGCCCCTCGATCGAGATGTACCGGTAGCCCACCCGCGTCGAGGTCGCCGGGGCTCGCTGCACGTCCTGGCGCACCTGGTTGACCAGGCGAGCGAAGGTGTGGGAGTTGATGTAGCCCACGTTGATTTCGGCGTTGGGGACGTACTCGTGGTGGTGGAAGAGTGCGTCGATCAGCGCCTGGCTGATGTCGTTGTACTTTCCGGTGGCTTTGAAGCCGCCCAGCGCCAGGTCGTTGTCCGTGCGGTCCTGGTTGAAAAACAGCGTCGACGTGACCGTCAACGGGTTCCAGTCGGGGAAGCCCGAGATCTTCTTGACCGCGCCATCGTTCGCCGCATCGCCCTCGGGGAAGATGTAGGCGTTTGTTGCCATACCCACGACGGTGGATAGGTTGGCTTCCAGGGTGACCTGCATTGTGGTGGCGGTCGGGCTGACCTTGGTCACCTTGAGCGCCTTGCCGCCGTTGAGCAGCGCTCCGGTGGTAGTTAGAGAGAACACCAGCTTCTGGCCCACCTGGATCCGCTTGGCGTCCTCTCTGTTCACCAGGTCGAGGGTTGTCACCCCGAAGCTTGCGTTTTTGACCTGGCCGATGGCGCCATGGCTGGAGTTGAACAGCTCCTTTTCCTTGGCGTTGGCGAGGTTGTTGAGGCCGTTGTCGACTCGCAGCGCCTGCTGCTTGATCCACCCGCCCTTGTCGCTGCGGCAGCGCAGGTAGGCGTTGGTGCTGATGCGGACCACGTTGTTGTCCGGCACCACGTCGATCTGGAATTGACCAATCTTGACTTCGTCGGCGTTGTTCTGCGCGACGGTCAGGTCAGCGGACCGACCACCGCCCGCGTCGTCCCAGTAGACCGGGATGGGCTTGAAATCGCCCTCGAAATCGCCGGGCTGACGAAGGTCGTTGAAGGCTACGCGCGACTCTTTGCCGGCGACAACCTTCGGCATGCGCTGGCCGACATAGAGCACTTTTAGGCCATTGTTGATGGCCGCCTTGGTATTCATGGAAAGCAACTCCGGGGGCCCCGTGAGGGGCGGCTGCTTGGGCTGCAGCTGTTGGAGTTGCGTGAAGTTTGGAGTTGCGAGAAAGGGCGCTGCCTGGTGCCCGTTCTAGATCAAAGAATACCTAAGAAGATCGATCCGTCAACCCTGGTCGTCCTGCGCGTTTTCCGCGGCTTCCATCGCAGCGGCTGCCAAGGCATAGGCTTCGTCGCTGAAAGGATCCACTTCCTGCGGGGTTGCTGTGGTCCCAGGGGTGGGGGCGAGAGGATCGACTGCTGGAGGGGTCCTCAAAACCGGCGCAGCTGGCGCTGCAGGCGCGGCCGGAGCTGCTGCGGGGGGCTGAAAAAGGGCAGCGATGGACGGCCCCTCCTCCTTGAGCGCCGCCAGAACCTTCGGCGGAATCCCGTCACGGATGCCGAGCACCTTGGCCTTTTCCTGCTGCACCAGATGGGCCTCGACCTGGTCCATGATCTGCGGGTAGGTCACCATTGTCCGCTCGAGGCCTGCGTTGTAGCGCGCCGCCGCTTGGACTGCCGTGTCCAGGACCAGGTCGAGCGACCCCTCCGCCCGTTTGGCCTCGATCGTCTGCCATCGATCGGTCTTGTCGCTGGCGAGGAAAGTCCCGATGTTGGTGTGCTGCTGATCGGTTGCCGCCTGCTTCGCCCGCTCTTTCTTCTCGGCCCGGTGTTCCTTCATGAACTCCTGGAACTCTTGAGCCCACGGTGGCGGCGTTTCGTTGCCCTGCGCTGGGGCAGGCTCTCCCTCGGCGGCTGGCAGCTGCGGCGCAGGTCCCGCGATGAGGTCGAGGGCCTGGTCGATCGTGATGCCGAGCTTCTTGAGCACCGCGGCCGGGTCGCTCTTCGCCTCGGCCTGCAGGTGGCCGATCCCCGGGCCGTGTTCGGTGATCGCCCGATTCTGCGCCCTGAGTTGGCGGTTCTCCGCGTCAACTTCGTTGATCCGCTGCCACAGCTCGGGTGGTGTTAGGGACACTGGTGGGTTTTCGGGGGCTGGAGGCTCGGCCGGCGCCGGCTCTGGGGGTTGTGCAGGGTCGACAGGCGGCGTTTCCACAACCGGGGCCACCACGACCGGTTCTGGCGGCGTCTCTGCGTCGGGCAGCGTCTCCGCGGCCTCCATGGCAGCCACAGCCGCGTCCAGGCTGTCAGCTGGGGCTGCAGGCGGCTCCACAGGCGCAGGCGCTGGAGCGACAGCAGGTGCGGGCGCAGGCGGCGTCTCAGGGTCGAACGCCATCAGGCGCATCATCCGGTCGGCAAGGTTGGTCACGAACATCGGTTATCCCTCCATGCCGGGCACAGGGGCCGGCGGTTGCATGGTTGCGGTGGCCTCGGCGAGCTGCGCGGCTGCCTCGGGGCTGGCTGGCAAGGTGCCGGGGATTTCTGGCGCGGGCGGTGGCTGCTGAGCGGCGGCGAGCAGTTCCTCCTGCTCGCGCACGATGCCGGCGGCCTCCTCCACCATCTGTTGCGCTTCCTCCATCCACTGATCGAGCAGCGCGAGGGTCTTCTCCTCGATGCCGTCGACCTTGCCACGCAGGTAATACTGCTTGGCCAGCATGTGACCGAGGCCCTCGATGTACTGATTGGTCTCCGGGTCGATGCCGCCGAGCTCCTGGTGATCGTCGGGCGCCTCATACTCGTTGGACTCGAGCATTCGCTCGAATTGGTCCATCAGCTGCTCGCGCGGCGCGTTGGCCAGCCGATCGAACTTGGCGAGGTCAGGCCAGTCGACCATCAGGCGCGCTTCGCTGCGGTCGATGAGGCCCTCCTGCATTCGTAGGCCGACGAATTCGGCCTGCGCAGCGGGGGTGTGCGGCAGAGCCGAGCCCGGATGGATGCTGATGTCGTAGTCCTCAAGGTCCTTAACCTCGCCCCACTTGATGTAGAAGAACCCCTTTTTCGCGCGGGCTTTTACCTGGTAGTCGTAGGGAGCCTCGCCCTTGTGGAGTTCGCGGGATCGCCGCAGGATTTGCTCAGACTCGCCGACGATCAGCTGCTGCCGCTGGTAGTGGACGTTGGAGAAACGCGCGCTGTTGATGTCGTCGAACGTAAGCAGGGCCTTTCCGCTGCGCAGCCCAGCCGGCTTCTCGCCCGTGGCGGCCATCTGCGATACGCCGAGCTGTTCGAATCCGCTTTCCCTGACGACACCCGCCCATTCGACCATCTGGTGCGCCACAAATGGCTGGGTGACGACCTGCGGCGGATTTGGGCTCGTGCCCTTGAGCACCTTGAATGTCTCGTTCCCCTCAAGCTCCTCAATCGTCAGCCTGTCATCGTTGGTGTAGAGGAACGAGTCTCCGTATTGGTTCTTGTTGCGCTTGATCATCCGAAGGGTGTTGTTCATCTCCTCCTGGATGCCCTCGATGTCGCTGGCGGCCGAAATGCCCATTGACCCCAACAGGTCATCCTGCCAGCGGACGAACTCGAACGGGCCAACCTCGTAGGGCCAATCCTGCTTGTGCAGTATCTGGCCCTCGATGGCGATCACGCGCTTTCCGATCCGCTCACCGACGGACATGTCATAGGCGTCGATGACCCGAATCATGTCGCGACCGCCGCACTCCCCGGATGGACAGTCCTCCTTGGCCAGATCGATGCGCTCCTCGAACTTGGGCCACTTCGCCCTCAGATCCCGACGAAGGATCCAGCTGACGTGGTACAGCGTCGGCTGCGTGTTGCTGTCGAGCGAGGTCTGGTTGTCCCACCGAATCCTCGATGGGTGAATAGGGTCGATCCAGATCTGCGGCCGCAGTTTGCCGCGCTTGCGTTGCGTCGTGACATAGGTCTTGGTGCAGCCAAAGGGGTAGATCGCTGCATCGCGCATGGAGTGAGTGTTGGTCCGGAATACTCGCTTGCTGTGCAGGATGGACCGCAGGTACTGCTCGGTCAGACGCCCGATCCGAGCGGCCTTGACCTTGCCGTTCTCCGTCCGCAGCCACGGAACGGCCGGCTGCATCATGATCTTCGCAATCGCCGCGTCGATGCCGCTCTTGATGAGGTTCCACACCATGATGCGTCGGGCGTCGCTGCCGTCGGCCACGGTGCCGTCTACCTCATCGGGTGCCACCATCGGGACGTACTCGCCGGGCTTGAAGCCGGTCACCTCGCGGTTGAGATAGAGCCGCGTGAACTGCTTTAGCTCCTCGTCGAACCACGACTGATTCGCGCAAATCTGATCGAAGGTGGTGATCAGGTTGTCGACCATCGCGGCGTCGTCGGTTTCATCTTGCCAGTAGGAGTAGGTCGTCATCGGTGTCTCCTGCGTCGCCGCATCGCTATGCGGTTCTTTCGCTGCCGAAGCTCGTCGTTGGGATCGATCTCAATGACCTCGGCCGGCGTGAAGAGGTGGATGCGAGCTCGCTTGCGCGCGTAGAGCGCCGTGTCGTGGATGTGACGCGGCTTGCCCTCTTCTCGGGCCTTGGTGACGGGGTCAACCTTCCAGGTCAGCGAGCGCCACTGCTTCGCCACGCCGTTGTCCTCGGGATGCTCGGGGTCGTGGATGTTGTAGACGAGGATGTTGCCCGTCGACGCTTCCTTGTTTATCTGCTGGACGGTGAGGTCCTTGCCGTCCTTGTCTGCGTTCTGGAGCGGGATGTTGTAGGTGCGTCGGATCTCCTCGAGAATCGTCTTGGAACTGCCACCAGGGTCGGCAATGATCGTCAGGTCACGCCCCCAAACCTTGTGGTCGATGTACTCGCGAATGGCCGCAAGATGGTCGGCGAGCATCATCTCCTCGCGCTCCCAAGCTTCGAGGTAGACCAGGTTGTTGTGGCGACGAGGGTTCCAGGCAGACAGTGAATAGGCCGCCGGAGTCCATCCCCAGTCGATCGAGAGGATGAAGCGCTCGTCGTCGGCCGGCTCCCACTCGTACAGGTAGTTGAGGTGCGGCCGCAGCGTGACCATAAGCAGGCGGTTGTCGGCGACCCACTTGCCGAAATACTCGCGCTGGACCCACGGCTCTTCTTCAATGCGCGGATTGGCCAGCTTCTCTCGTGCCAGCTGTCGACGGTCTTGCGCGGCGTTGTAGGGGTTCTCGAACGGCCCGCCGTGGACCACGGTCCAGATCGGGTGCGTCTTTGAGATCGCGACGCCGCGGTCAAGCTCTTCGAGCCCTTTCCAGACAACCTCCCAGAAATAGCCGCCCTCCTGCTCGCCGGGCGTACCGGCCATGAACATTCGACCGCAGCGATCGGTGAGGGTCTTGCTGAGGATCCGGTCGCACAGGTGCTTGAGGTTGATATAGGTGAAGTCCTGCGCCTCGTCGATGATCGCGGCGTCGTACTCCTGGCCTCTGATGAGCTTTGCGAAACGTTGATGATCGGCGCCGACCAAGCGCAGGTAGCCGCCGTTCGGCCAGGTGACGCGCAGCTTGCGCTTGTCCAGCTTGCAGTCCCAGCCGTAGATGCGCTTGAGGTTCTTAATGATCGGCCAGACGATCTCCTCGGCGCTGTCTTTGCTGAGCGTGACGTAGATGACTGCGCCGGGCTTGCCGTGCCAATGCGGTGACATGCAAAGCGCACAGGCGTAGCGAATGAGACCTTCTGTTTTGCCGAAGCGACGACCGGACAGCAGTGCAACGCGATCGGCAAGAGGAAGCTGACCAGCAACAGGGGCAGCAATCTCATCACGCGCCCAGACGACTCGCTTCTGGCCATCGTGGAGGTCGTCGAGGCAGCGCTTCGCCGCCGCGAGCAGCAGCAGCTCGGCAATGACGAGCGCAAGGCGGCCACGTTTAGCCACGACCTCGGCGCTTGGCCTTTGGCTTGGTCGGCGTGACCGGTGTAGCGATGTAGTTGGCGATCTTCACCCGCGCCCATGGAATGCGGTCGAAGGGCGCGGGGGCGCCCTCGGGCACTTCTTCGCGAGGGCCAACCAGAATCCCGATCTGGTCCTCGTCGAGGTAGTGCTCCGTGTTGGTGATCGCCCGACCGTAGGGCAGGATCTCCTCTGTCAGCTCCACGCTGACGATGTCACTCGTGGCCTTCATCGCATTGCCTCGCAAAGGCGGTAGGTCCGCGGCACCAGGCGCCAGCGCTGAAACCACCGCAGTCGATGGGTGATGCCCGTGACCTCCACGGGCTCGGACGGATCGCCGAAGGCCTCCTGGAGCAGCTGGGAGGCCACACGCGCCTTGCGATACCGGCCCCGGGTGTACAGCCAGTGCAACACCCGACGCTCAGGCTCGGCCACGATGTAGCCGGCGATCTGGTCGTGGTTGTCCGGGTTGACGGCGACCAGGGTGATCACCGAGGGCTGGTCGAGCAGCTTCGAGATCATCGCGTGCTGAGCGACCGCCAGCCAGTTGGAGTCAACAGAGGGGTGCTCCTTGCGCCACTCGGCGATCCAGCTGCTGAAAACGAACGGCAGGTGGGAGTCGACCAGGCTGACGATGGAGACGGGGCAATTCACCTAGTTGCCACCCACCGCGTCGTCCAGCACGTTCTCGACGTGCCCCACCTTGTCGACGAAGGCCTCGATGCTCATCACCTCGTAGCCCGCCCCGCCGATCACCTCGGTCGAGTGGCGGTAGTGGTCGTCGAGCAGCAGCACGTCGCCGATCGCCACCGGGTAGCCGGCCTTTTCCTCGACCTTCGGGCCGACCGCCAGCACCAGGTAAAAGCACGACACCCGCCGCGCCTCGCCCAGCTCCGCGCTGACGTGCTCGCTCAGGTCCTTGGCGACGATGAGGCCGCCCTCGGTCCGCACCGCGCCAGCCATCTCCCACTCGCCCTCTGGCGTGTCGACGCCCATGGACAGGCCACGGACCAGCACCTGGTCGCGCAGCGGCTGGTGGAAACGCGGGTTACTCAGCTTCAGGTCGAGTTCCATCGGTTCTCCTGTTGCGAAGGGTGAAACAGCCGACGAGGGCGACCGGACTCGAACCGGCTTTAATCCCTGTGCGCGCTCCCGACCCTCGCCGGCTTTTCGTTGGCTATCCGAGCTTTCGGCCGCCGTGCTCTTGGTCGTCTAGGATGCGAGCGCCCGGAACGAAGCAGACTGCCTCGCTGACGTTGTCGTAATTCTGGGTGGTCACCTGCACGACGCAGCCGACGCCCGGAATCTCCATCGCCTTGGTGGACTTCATCCAGCCCTCGGCCTTCGATGAGGCCTTGCAGAGCAGCTTGAACATGTCGCCGTTGCCATAGGTCTGCAGGTCGGAGACCTGGTCTTTTGCTTGGTTCACGTCGGTGTTGTTGAGTGTTTTGTCCATGGTTCGTCTTCCGTAGATGAGGCGCAGTGCCTCGTTGATGTCCTGGCCGCTCATGACGGCCCGATTCCCCCCATCGCCTCTCGCGCCTTGACCGCAAGCTGCTCGTCGCTGAGGTCGCGCCCCTCCTCCTCGGTCAGCCCCGCCAGCGTCAACAGCTGGGCACGATCCTCGCCGCCGGTTTCTCTCAAGAGCTGGGCCTGGAACTTCACCGCACCAAGGATCGCCTCGAAGTCGGATCGCCCGATGCGCCGCTCGATCAGCGCGCAGTTGGCCAGCGAAACGGTCGCCAGGAGATCACCCACATTGCGGGGCGGCTTCCGAGCGAGCTTGAGGAGCTCCTTCGGCGGTGGGGGCGGGGTCTCGGCCGCTACTGCGGCTCGACGCTGGGCCTTGGCTCCCTTGCTGGCGTTCGCGACAACCGCTTCCGCGTTGGCGTCGTCGTGGACCCAACACGGGGTCCCCTTGACCTTCACGGGTCGCCTGCAGGGCTTTCCGTTAGCCTTTTTGGCGATACAGCGGTGACGAATCTCGTTTTTCGCCGCTCGGGCCATCTACAGCGTCTCGTCGCGCAAAAACTGCCTGGTTGCGAGGTAACACGGCAGAGTTTGCTCACCGAATTTCGCCTGTCAACGATTTTTTCGGTACTTACGGGCAACCGCGCGAGAAGTAACGCAACTTTTGCTCGATGCGGAAGGCAATAACCGCCCGCTGTGCAGAAAACACCATGTTGCGTGCACGTTGGAG
>JAAEQG010000726.1 GCA_024231775.1 bacterium | reverse complement strand
TTATCGAGTCCGCCAACGAGCTTTGGCTGCGCACGGAACATCACCCCACCGTCGCCGGGCTGCCATCCCACTTGATGCTGCATTCCTTCGACTATCTCTACGAGGAGGCGGAGGATTTCCGCCAGGTCTATGATGCTGTCGCAAACGAGGTGCTGCGGTTGGGGCAGCGCCCGGGGGGGGTCGTCTATGCAGTGCCGGGCCATCCGTTGGTGGGGGAAGCCACGGTCAGGCAGGTTCTGGCGCAGGCGGAGGATGCTGGCCTGGATACCCGTGTCGTACAAGGATTGAGCTTTGTCGAGCCAACACTCACAGCGCTGCGGGTGGATGCATTGGCCGGATTGCAACTCGTCGATGCGGTGGAGATGGCGGGCCGCCATCATCCGCCGCTCAACCCGGACCTGCCCGTGTTGCTGGGGCAACTCTACAGCCGGGCGCTCGCCGCCGACGTGAAACTGACACTGATGAACCAGTATCCCGACGATCACGAGGTGGCGTTGGTGCACGCTGCCGGGACTCGCGACCAGCGCATCGACCGTCTGCCGC
>JAAEQG010000725.1 GCA_024231775.1 bacterium | reverse complement strand
CTCCGCGGGATTCAAGGAAGAATACTTCCTGGTAGCGCTGTCGATCGTCATCGGCTGCGCAACCGGCGCCGGTGCCTTCCTGTTTTACCGCCTGATCGAGTGGGCGACGCACCAGGCGTACGGCGACGGCGGGCTTTTTCGTGGCCGGGCCTACATGCTCGTGGTCCTTCCGTCGGCGGGGGCGTTGGTGGTGGGGTTCATCACCTTCTACTTCGCCCGAGAAGCCAAGGGCCATGGGGTCCCCGAGGTGATGGACGCGATCCTCCGCCGGGGTGGGCGCATCCGCCTGCGCGTAGCCTTGGCCAAGGCGGTGTCCAGCGCCCTAACCATCGGTTCGGGAGGCGCCGCCGGCACGGAGGGCCCGATCATTCAAATCGGGGCTGCCATCGGGTCCAGCTTCGGTCAGTCCATGCGGATCCAGGCCCGCCAGATGAGTGTGCTGGTCGCCTGTGGTGCGGCGGCGGGCATCGCCGCCATCTTCAATGCGCCCCTCGCGGGGGTGCTGTTCGCCATGGAAATCTTCCTGCGCGACTTCTCTTTTCGTACCTTCTCCCCGGTGGTGTTCGCCAGCGTGCTGGGGTGCTCGACCATGCACGCCCTCCAGGGCGGGACCGACGTAGCCATTTTCGGGGTCCAGCGTCCGGAGGACTACGCCTTCCATCTGGTCAATCTCCCCTACTACCTCGTTCTGGGATTCCTGTGCGCCGGGGCTGCGGTGGGGTTCATCAAGCTTCTCTATAAGTTCGAGGACATCTTCGACGGTCTGAAGATTCCCGAGCAACTCAAACCCGCCCTCGGTGCCGTGGGGTTGGGGATCACCGGCATCGTCTATCTGATGATGACCGGTAAGTCGGGCATGCCCGCGTTCTTCGGGAATGGGTATCCGTCGATCAAAGCAGCCATCGGAGGTGGGCTGCTGGATCCCGGTCAGTTCACGATTCTCTCGCTGGTGGTTCTCTCGGTTCTCAAACTGCTGGCGACATCCCTCACGTTGGGTAGTGGTGGATCCGGCGGGGTGTTCGCACCGTCGCTCATGATCGGCGCGTTCCTGGGGGGGG
>JAAEQG010000724.1 GCA_024231775.1 bacterium | reverse complement strand
CGTCGACTCGGATCTGGGGCGGAGAGTTCGTGGTGATGTGCAGATCCGAGCCGCCTTGCTCGACCATGCCCTTCAGCAATGCGTTCAGTGTCGGTGGTGCCAATTCAAGATCTCCTACGTTCCTGCCCTCCGCCCGGGAGGTGAGGCGGCAGGACTCCGGCGTGGTGTTGAGGCCCGGTCGCGGTCACGGCCTTGCGCACCCGTCTCGAGTTTAACGGATTGCCGCAAGTCTTGAAAAGCCGGTGACCCCAAAAACGGCAAGCCCCGGACGGCGGGATGACGAGTTTGATCGAAGTTGGTCCACGATCGACGGGCAAGACGCCGAGAGATGCGGTATCGTAGGCCCGATGATTGAAGCGCCTGAATTTCACGAAGAGGAAGCCCTCGGTAAGGTCTACGACGCCCGCCTGATGCGGCGTCTGCTGGGTTACATCCGTCCCTATTGGGGGATGGCTACTGGGGCGGTGGCCCTGATCATCGTCTCCTCACTGTTGCAGCTCGTGGGGCCGCTGGTGATGGGGGTGACCCGCGACGTCTTCATCAAGCCGTTCGCGGACAGCCTGCCCCCGGTCTGCCAGAGGTTCGAGGCCCCGCTCTGCCGGATGGTCGATGAGGACAGGTCGGACCTGCCCCCGTTCTGCCAGAGGTTCGAGGCCCCGCTGTGCCGGATGGTCGCGGAGGACAAGGGGCCCCAGG
>JAAEQG010000723.1 GCA_024231775.1 bacterium | reverse complement strand
TCGCCGAACCGTGGCGCACAATCTCTACGTGCGGAATCTCGTCTAGTTTGGCGACAATGTACTCTAGCCGGTCGGTCGAGAGCGTGAACGGATCGCCGCCGCTCAGGAGCACGTCGCGCACCCCGCGTGTCTCGCGCACGTAGGCGATTGCTGCGTCGATCTCTTTCTGCGAACGGGGACGGTCCGTCTCACCGGCAATGCGCCGGCGGGTACAGTGGCGGCAGTACATCGAGCATTGGTCAGAGACCAGCAACAGCACCCGGTCGGGGTAGCGATGGGTGAGGCCGGGCGTGGGCGAATCCGTGTCCTCGTGCAGCGGGTCGCGCATATCTTCGGCGCTGATGTGTGTCTCGGACAGCGTGGGAACGGCCCGCATGCGGATCGGGCAATGGGCATTGTCAGGGTCCATCAGGCTGGCATAGTAGGGCGTGATCGACATTCTCAGGGCATTGAGAGACCTGGTGATCACCTCTTGCTCTTCGTTGGTCAGATTGATGATCTGGCTCAACTGCTCGACGGTGGTCACCCGGTTGGCAATCTGCCAGCGCCAGTCATCCCACTTTTCCTGCGAAACGTCTTGCCACGGAGCAGGTAATTTCATCATCTGCGTTATCCTCGAGCGCTTG
>JAAEQG010000722.1 GCA_024231775.1 bacterium | reverse complement strand
CGGGTGCGCCGGGTGCAAGACGATGGCCATCAGCCGCAAACCGCAGTGGAGATCTCACTTTCCGCAGCGGACGGGCAGGGCGCCGCCTGGCTCTTCGCCGATCAGCCCCGGAAGGTGGGCGTCAACGCGGTGCTGCGGACCGCCGCTGATCCCCAGAAACTCGACGCCCTGTTGTCCCCGCAGACTACGGATCCCGAAGCCGATCCCGGAAGTGTACGGATCGAACTGGAAGGTCATCCGTACGAGATACCCCTGCCGGAATGCCTGGATCATCCAGTACCGCTCGGCGACACCCAGACCAGCGTTCACGTCCTGGAGTACCTTCCGCACGCGGTGGTGGGCGCGGACAATCGCCTGGTCAGTGCCTCGGACCGGCCGGAGAATCCTGCTATCGTGGTCAAGATCTCCGGACCGCAAGGCCAAGAGACGCACAAAGCATTCGCCAACTTCCCCGACTTCCATGCTATGCACGGCAAGTCGCAGCTCGAAGGACTCAAGCTGACCTTCAGCGCTCCCGCAGCCGCTCCGCCGGACACCGACTTGGTGATCATCAGCGGGCCCGACGGTGGTCTGCATGCGCGCTTCAGCCCCCAGGGCGGCGTTCCGGCGACACATCGTCTGGAGATGGGACAACCGATCGACACGCCCTGGTCACCGAACCGGCTGGCGGTCCTGCGCCGATTCGAGCACGCGCGGATGGCAGAGGTCGTCGAGCCGGTCGTCCCCTGCGGAAAGGAACGGCATCAAGCACTGCTCGTCTCCATCAGCCGAGGCGAACATTCCTTCGAGACCTGGGTGCAGAAACACATTCCGCGCCAGGTGGCATTCGAGGGTGGCGCCTACAAGCTGGTCTACGGAAGCAAGCGCCTTCCGTTGGGTTTCAACCTGACGCTGGATAAGTTCCACTTGGGCGTATACCCGGGAAGTCGGCGTCCGCGCTCGTTTGAAAGCCACGTCACCGTCCTCGATCCCGCCACCGGTCAGACCCGGAGCCGAGTCATCAGCATGAACCGCCCGCTCGAGCATGGCGGATACACGCTCTATCAATCGAGCTACCGGAAGGGCCGCGGGCGAACCTCCAGCGTCCTCAGTGTCGCGAAGGACCCGGGCAAGCCGGTCGTTTTCGTGGGCTATGTCGTCACCCTGCTGGGTATGTTCATCGTGCTGGGCATTCGCCTGGTTGATCAGCGCAAGGCAGCCAGAGTCGCAGTGGCTTCCAGTTGAGAGGATAGCAGTGTTATTCGCACGTGATCTGTGTTGGGGGCTCCTGGCGCTGCTGGCTACTTCCGCGTCAGCAGCCACTCTGCCGGAGACGGTCAGCGCCGAGCCTCTGCGGGGATGCGTGACCCAGCACGACGGGCGCTGGCCGCCCCTGGACACCGTAGCCCGCGATTTCGTCGATAAGGTGACCGGGAGCATAGCCTTCGAGGGACGCGATCCGGTGTTGCTGTTGCTGGGTTGGACCTTTGATCCGCAGGCCTGGGAAGATCATCCTCTGATCGAGATCGGCAATGCGGAGTTGCGCCGAGAGCTCGAGCTTCCGGAGACGCAGACGGTCTTCTCCTACAAAGGGCTCCTCGATCATGAACCCTTCATGGAGCAGCTTCGCCGGCTGGCCCACACGGAGGAGGGCTACAAGCTCAACCCCCTGGAAGCCAAAGTGGCGGACATCGAGCAGATTCTCCTGGGACTCCGCGCGGTTTTCACCGGAGACGTCATCCGCCTGATTCCCGACCCCGAGTCAGCCACCGCGGCGTGGCGTTCGATACCCGCGGCGGCGGCTTCGATGGAAGGGCTCACCGAGGTGAGTTCTGCGTGGACATCCCTCCGCGGCGCATTCCTCGCCGACGATGGGCCGGCGTTCGCCCAGGCGGCGGAGCGCCTGCTGACTGGGCTGTCCGCTCTGCCAGCCAAGTACCGGCCTACCCCCAGTCTGATCCGGACCGAGCTGCGCTACAACGCCTTGCAGCCGTATCGGACCGCCTGGATCGTCATGGCGTTCGGTGCCCTGCTGGCCGCCGTAGCAATGGTCGTGCGGCGCAAGTGGTTCGATCTGGTGGCGGTACTGGGAATGCTGGCTGGTTTCGCCGTGCTGACCTTCGGAATGTTCCTGCGTTGGCAGATCGCCGGTCGGATCCCCGCAGCCAACATGTTCGAGTCGCTGCTGTTTCTCAGTTGGGGCATGGGTGCGTTCGCGATCCTGGCCATGCTGGTGATGCGCGATCGGAGCGTACCGCTGACCGCTTCGGTGATGGGCGCTTTGGCGTTGTGTCTCGCAGACGTACTGCCGGTCGATTCTTTCATACGCCCGCCTCCCCCGGTGTTGATGGACACCTTCTGGATGTCGATTCACGTACCGATCATCATGCTGTCGTACTCCGTCCTGGCGATGGCTATGCTGATCGCTCACGCGCAACTGTTCGTCATGGCCGTCGCTCCTCGGCGGCGCAACTGGATTGCCGCGATCGACATCCGTCATTACTGGTACGTTCATGTCGGCGCGATTCTGCTACTGACCGGCATCATCACCGGGAGCATGTGGGGGGCGTCCTCTTGGGGACGATACTGGGGCTGGGACCCGAAGGAGGTCTGGTCTCTGGTCGCCTTCCTGGGCTACCTGACTATTCTCCACGTACGCGTCGATCACCAGCGCCCTTCGCCGTGGATGTACGTGATCGG
>JAAEQG010000721.1 GCA_024231775.1 bacterium | reverse complement strand
TGGGATCGTTCCGGCGTCGACGCGACCAGTGCGGTGGCGATTCACCATCCGGACGTCGAGGAGAAGCGGATCAGCTTCGAGTACCAGCCGACCACCGTCACCACTTATCTGGGCGAGACTGTTCCGGGCGACAGCACTCACGTTCGGGTGGAAGACTGGGATCTGGGCACGACCGAGCCCGGTTCGTCCGGATCACCGTTGTTCGATCAGAACCACCGGGTCATCGGGCAGTTGCACGGCGGCTACGCTTCCTGCACCAGCCAGACCTCGGACTGGTACGGTCGGATCTTCACCTCGTGGACTGGCGGCAACACCAACGCGACCCGCCTGAGCAACTGGCTGGACTCTGCGGGAACCGGGGCCATGACCGCGGACACTATCGGTCTGTGCGTGGACGCGGGCACGGCGACGTTTGACAGTGACAAGTACGGATGTGATGACGTAGCGGGCATCGAGGTTTCTGACTGTGGTCTTGATCTTGATGACCAGGCGGTTGACACGGTGACCGTTACCGTGGTCTCAGATACGGATCCGGCCGGGGAGACTGCTCTGCTCACCGAGACGGGAACTTCGACCTCACGTTTCCAGGGGGTTGTCGAGCTGGCCAGCGCCGACATCCCCGGGATGGTCTACGTCGCCGAGGGCGACACTGTGACGGTTACGTACATCGATGCCGATGATGGTCAGGGCGGTTTCAACGTGCCTGTGACCGATGACGCGATCGTGGATTGCACGCCGCCGGGCATCTCCAATGTTCAGGTAGCTGGTGTGCAGCCGCGCAGCGCGGAGATCACCTTCAACGCAGACGAGCCGGTGCTGGGTTCGGTGCTCTACGGGGATAGTTGCGGCTCGCTGCCGGAGAAGGCTACTGGTTCCGGATACTCGACGAACGTGTCCGTAGACGTCACCGGTCTCCAGGACGATACCACCTACTTCTTTGCGGTGGATGGCGAAGACGAAGCCGGTAACTCGACCTTCGACGACAACGGCGGTCTGTGCTACAGCTTCACCACCCCGGAGATTCCCGACTACTTCACCGAGGAGTTCTCCGGCGGTCTCGATCTGGCTGACCAGACGGTGCTGCTTACCCCCAACGGTTCCTTCGATTACTACGCGGGCTGTTCCGAGGCTATCACCGAGCTACCCACCGACATCACCGATGGCGGATGGACCGAGCTGACCCTCACTGACGATTCCTACGGCACCGTGGATGTGACCGGCGGGAACAGTGTGTCACTCTATGGCACCAACTACACGCGACTCTATCCGGGCAGCAACGGCTACCTCACCTTCACCGTCGGGGACTCCGACTACACGCAATCCCTCGGCGATCACTTCGACACCCCGCGGATCTCGGGCCTGTTTGTGGATCTGGATCCTGCCCAGGCCGGCCGGGTGATCTGGAAGCAATACGCCGACCGCATGGTGGTGACCTGGGACGGGGTGACCGAGCATAACGGCTCGAACAGCAACACCTTCCAGATGGAGTTGTACTTCGACGGCAAGATTCAGGTGAGTTACCTGACCATGGATGCGGCGGAGGGGATTGCGGGCCTGTCGGCGGGCGGCGGACAGCCGGCGGAGTACTATCCGTCGGACCTGAGCGGGCTGGAGGACTGCGGTCCCAAACCGCCGGAGGCGTTCGACGCCAACCTCAACACCCCGGTTTACGTACCCCTCGACATCACTCTGGGCGCCATCGACGACGGTGATCCCGGACCGTTGGATTACATCGTGTTGTCGCTGCCCTCCGGTGGGGTGCTGGAAGACACCGGCACGGGACTGACTATCGATTCGGTTCCTTACACATTGGCGGGCGGGGGCAACCGGGTGGACTACCTGCCCTACGCGTGCTTCAACGGGGCGGACGGTCTTACCTTCAAGGTCAACGACGGAGGTACGCCTCCGGAGGGTGGCGATTCCAACGTGGCGTCGCTCTCGATTTCGGTGACGCTCAGCGCCGGTTCGGCGCAGATGCGTCACAGCTTCCCGCTGGACAGTGATCCCGGCTGGGCGACGGAGGGTCAGTGGGAGTTTGGCGTTCCCCAGGGCGGGGGCACGCATAACCTGGATCCGACCGGCGGCTACACCGGCAGCAACGTGTACGGCTACAATCTGGCGGGTGACTACGCGCGGAACATGTCGACCACGTTGTATCTGACCACCAATCCGTTGGGTTGCACCGACCAGTTGGGTACGGAGCTTCGCTTCTGGCGCTGGTTGGGGGTTGAGGATAGCCAGTTCGACCACGCCAATCTAGAGGTATCAGCCAACGGTGTCGATTGGACTCCGGTTTGGGGGAATCCCCAGGCGGACACGGACGAGGCCGCGTGGTCGCAGCACGTCTACGACATTTCGTCGGTGGCTGATGGTGAGTCCACGGTGTACGTACGCTGGGGCATGGGCACCACGGACGGATCGGTGACTTATCCCGGCTGGAACCTCGACGACGTTGAGATCTGGGGCGTTCCGGTTTCTCCGATCGACTACAACGGCGACAGCTTGGTGGACTCTTTCGACTACTCGATGCTGGAGTCTTGCCTTTCCGGCCCGTCCGGTGTGGTTCCG
>JAAEQG010000720.1 GCA_024231775.1 bacterium | reverse complement strand
CGGAACCACACCGGACGGGCCGGAAAGGCAAGACTCCAGCATCGAGTAGTCGAAAGAGTCCACCAAGCTGTCGCCGTTGTAGTCGATCGGAGAAACCGGAACGCCCCAGATCTCAACGTCGTCGAGGTTCCAGCCGGGATAGGTCACCGATCCGTCCGTGGTGCCCATGCCCCAGCGCACGTACACCGTAGACTCACCATCGGCTACCGACGAGAGGTCGTAGGTCTGCAACGACCACGCCTCCTCGTCGAGGTCCGCCTCCGGGTTCTCCCACACCACCGTCCAATCGGTCCCGTTGTCCGAGACCTCCACGTACGCGTTGTCGAACTGGCCATCCTCCACCCCCAGCCAACGCCGGAAGCGAAGCTCCGTGCCCAACTGGTCGGTGCAATCCAACGGTCCGGCGGTCAGGTACAACGTGGTCGACATGTTCCGCGGGTAGTCGCCCGCCAAGTTATAACCGTACACGTTGCTGCCGGTGTGGCCGCTGGTCGGATCCAGGTGGTGCGACCCGCCGCCCTGGGGAACGCCGAACTCCCACTGACCCTCCGTCGCCCAGCCGGGATCACTGTCCAGCGGGAAGCTGTGACGCATCTGCGCCGAACCCGCGCTGAGCGTCACCGAAATCGAGACCGACGCTTCGTTCGAGTCACCACCCTCCGGAGGCGTACCTCCGTCGTTGACCTTGAAGGTGAAACCGTCCGCCCCGTTGAAGCACGCGTAGGGCAGGTAGTCCACCCGGTTGCCCCCGCCCGCCAATGTGTAAGGAACCGAATCGAGGGCCAGACCCGTGCCGGTGTCTTCCAGCACCCCGCCGGAGGGCAGCGACAACACGATGTAATCCAACGGGCCGGGATCACCGTCGTCGATGGCGCCCAGAGTGATGTCGAGGGGTACATAAACCGGGGTGTTGAGGTTGGCGTCGAACGCCTCCGGCGGTTTGGGACCACAGTCCTCCAGTCCGCTCAGGTCCGATGGATAGTACTCCGCCGGCTGTCCGCCGCCCGCCGACAGGCCCGCAATCCCCTCCGCCGCATCCATGGTAAGGTAACTCACCTGAATCTTGCCGTCGAAGTACAGCTCCATCTGGAAGGTGTTGCTGTTCGAGCCGTTATGCTCGGTCACCCCGTCCCAGGTCACCACCATGCGGTCGGCGTATTGCTTCCAGATCACCCGGCCGGCTTGGGCAGGGTCCAGATCCACAAACAGGCCCGAGATCCGCGGGGTGTCGAAGTG
>JAAEQG010000719.1 GCA_024231775.1 bacterium | reverse complement strand
TTGGCCTTTGCCCTTGCCGGTGGTGAACCCACGCCCGACCAGGTCACGGCCGCGGCGCTGGTCATGGCGCGGCTGGTCGACACCTCATTGCTGACTCGGCTGGACGATGATCTGTTCTGGGTCCATCGCTGGACCGCCCAGGGTCTGGCGGCGCGTTGTGACTCGGAGCGCCATCACGATCGCTGCCGGCGTGCAGGGTTGTACCGGCTATGGCGGGTGGAACACGTAAGCCACTCCATTGAGGACGGCATGGAGGCGATACGCAACCTGCTCGAAGGTCGCGACCATGACCGGGCGGCTGGCGAAGCTCTGGGAGTGATCGGGGCCATGAAGAGGTTCGGTCAGCTCACCGGGGTGGTGGGTTTTGGTGCCGAAGTCGTGCAGCAGCTACCGCCGGAGCACGGGAAATATGCGCGCATCTGTGACGAGGAGGCCGAGGCATGCGTGGCGCTTGGCCTGACCAGCAGGGCGCGGGAGACGTATGAGGGGTTGGTTCGGGCGTATGCGGAGAGGACGGAGAAGGAGCCCGACCGCGCGGATTATCAGCGCGACCTCTCCGTCTCCTTCGTGAAACTCGGGGATCTGCAGCAGGCGATGGGCGATTCAGAAGCAGCCCGCGATCTCTTCGTCAAGTCGTTGCAGATTAGCCAACGGCTGGCGGCGGCAGAGCCGGACCGCGCGGATTATCAGCGCGACCTCTCCGTCTCCTTCAACAAGCTGGGGGATCTGCAGCAGGCGATGGGCGAAGGAGAAGCAGCCCGCGATCTCTTCG
>JAAEQG010000718.1 GCA_024231775.1 bacterium | reverse complement strand
GGCTTGTATCCGTGCGACGATCGAGGTTGCGGCGCTGACCGCCATTCCGCGGATCGCCTCGGATACGTCATGGCCGTTGACTTTGACGCGAGTGTGGGTGGGTCCGCAATCGAGCTCTAGATCGAGGCTGCGGGCGACGCGGACCAGGGCGTCGGCGTCTTCGAAATCGATGGACTCGCCCAGGGCTTGATGGGCGATGGCTCGGTACATCGCTCCGGTGTCCAGATAGGGTAGCTCCAAGCGTGCCGCCAGCTTCCGCGCTGCGGTGGACTTACCCGATCCTGCCGGTCCATCGATGGTGATGATCATGGTGTCGGGAATTGTAGGAGAACTCGTCCCCGACCGCCAGCGCTCAGGATCGCTCGCGACGGGCGCATCCCGAGTAAGGTGACAGGAGCTGGCGAGGGTGGCATGGGCAAGCAGCAGCTTGCCCGTGAAACCGTTCAACACGGGCAAACAAGTTTGCCCATGCCACCCTGAATGGGATGCATTCGCCAGCGACGCCCCATGGGGTTGGGGCGTTGACGAGTACCCCCCACCAGGGTTAGTATCAGCCGCGAATCGACGGATGGGCGACTGCGCGGAGTCCGCCGGAGATTCGGTGAGCACCTGTTCAGCGGGTCTACCACAGCCCCCGGCCGAGAATGGGGAGCGCTATGCGAAACGAGATCGAGTACGGGAAGCGTGTGCGGTTTCTGGCCGGCCTCTGTGGTCTGCTGGTGGTCTGCGGATCGGCGCGGGCCCAAACGTCTCCGCCTGACGATGACGACGTGGTTCTCACCGACGAGCGCCTGCGCTGGCATCTTCCAGATCCGGACCGGGCCTTGGAGGTACACGCCAGCCTCAAAGCGGCTGCGGGGGCCAGTGGTGCGGAATCCGCTTTTCACAGCCATGTCATCGAGTTGATAGATCCCGTGCATCGGGAGGCGCGCATGCGCCTGTGCCTCAGTGAGACTCTGCACCGCGCCCTGGCGAACAACTTCGCCATCCGGGTGGAGAGCTACAATCCCGCTATCGATACGACGCGGGTCGTGGAGGCTGAGGCCGCTTTCGACGCGACCTTCTTCCTGGACATCTCGAACGCCAAGCAGAACGTACCCACGACCTCGGTGCTCCAGGGCACAAATGCGCAGGCCTTCGATATCAAAGGAGGCATCCGCCAGTTGCTGCCCACGGGGATGCAGATGTCCACCAGTTTCTCCACCAACCGAACCTGGCAGCAGGTGGATGAGCGGTTTCAGTCGATCAACCCCGCGTACTTCAGCCAGTTCGTGGTGGAGTTTCGCCAGCCGTTGCTGCGGGGATTCGGCCTGGGCTTTAACCGGTCGCAGATCAACATCTCGAAGAACAACCGGCGTATCTCTGACGAAGCTTTTCGGCGCAAGGTGCGGGATACGCTGCTGGACGTGGAGACCGCTTATTGGCGGTTGGCTCAGTCCCGGCGGCTGGTGCCGATCTCGGCGCGGCTGATCGCCGGGTATCAGCGGATCTACGAGGATCTGTGGCAGCGTCGTGAGTTCGACGTGCTGCCCATCCAGATCAACGAAACCAAGGCTCGCTTGGAAGCCGCCCGGTCCGACCACGTTCGGGTGCTCAACGAGGTGCGCAACGCCGAGGACATCCTGATCGCCCTGATGAACGATCCTCTGGTGGATCTGGCCGACGACATGGAGTTGATCCCCACCGACGTGGACGACGCGAGGAATCCACTGACCTTGCCTCGGGAGCAGGTAATCCTCGATCGGGTGGCTGAGGTGCAGGCGGCGCTGGACCATCGCGAGGAGATTCGCGAGGCCCGGTGGCGAATCGGAAACGCCCGCCTGCTGGTGGGGGTAGCCAAGAACGACGCGCTTCCTCGTTTTGATCTGGTGTTCCAGTATGCGGTGGACGGTCTGGGCAAGAGCGCCGACCGCAGCTTCGACGAGGTGACCAAGAACGATTTCCACGAGTACTTCGTCGGGGTGGAGCTGGAGCTTCCGGTGGGCAACCGGGCTCGCCGGGCCGCCGAGCGTCGGGCTCGTCTGCAACATGCCCAATCCATCGCCGCACTCGAGCAGTTGTTCGAGCAGGTGATCCTCGACGTGAACATGGCTGTTCGGCAGGTCAACACTCTGTTCGACGTGATCCGGCCGAACTTGGTCTCGCTCGAAGCCAGCGAAGACCGGCTGGAGTCGATCATCATCCGGGCCGAGCGAAAGGATTTCACCCAGTTGAGTATGGAGCTGGACGCTCATCGGGGACTCGCGGCGGCCCGCCAGGCGTTGCTGGAGTCCCTGGCCAGCTACAACGTCGCGATCATCGAGGTCGAGAAAGCCAAGGGCACCCTGCTCGAATACAACAGCGTGTCACTTGCCGGTCAGCTCGAGGAGTGAACCTCAGCCCGCGTTGACACAGTGATCCGGGCGATTCCGACGTGCTGATTCCGTAGCGTCCGGCGTCCCCGGCGGACGTCGGCCTGCGAGACGCAGGCCGCTACAACGATTCCCGAAACCGTGACGACCTTCCGGAAGCGGTGCCAGATGTTTCTACGGCTATCCGTGGACCGCAGGGGGTGACGCATCCGCGTTCTTCGTCACCCACAAGGGGTGACGCTACATCTATGATGGCCATGGGCAGTCGGGGCGACAGCCCCCGCAGAGTACATCACCGGCCGGTTCGTGGTGGCGATGGCCCCTGGGGCATACAATCCAAACGCGGTGCGCATGAGCGAGAGGGCGCTGCCGCTAACTCTGGAGAACGGTAGATACCTTGAGCGGACCAGTGAGAAGACGGCGCGTGCGTGCCTTCACCGAACATCCCAGGGATTGGGCGGGGAACCGGTACGTGTACCCGGTCATCTCCAGGCGCAGCCGCGGGCTGAGTATTGGGATCAACCTCAATCCAGATGGTGCGTGCAACTTCGATTGTGTGTACTGCCAGGTAGATCGCACGGGGCCGGCGAGGCCGGGCCAAGTCGATCTCGTTCTGCTGAAGCGCGAGCTGGATGAGATGCTCGGATGGGCGGTTGACGGATCGTTGTTCACCCATCCGCAGTTCGCCTCGGTTCCCGCGGATCTGCATCGGGTCAACGACATCGCCTTCTCGGGCGATGGCGAGCCCACCGCGGTCCCCGTCTTTGCCGAGGCTGTGAAGGTGGCAGCGGATCTCAAACGCGCTCGTCGGCAGGAGGGGGTCAAGATTGTGTTGATTACCAACGCGTGCTACCTGACCCGTCCGAAGGTGATGTCGGGGCTGGAGATCATGGACGCCGCCAACGGCGAGATCTGGGCAAAGCTGGACGCCGGTACGCAGGACCACTTTAAGCGGGTGAATCGTTCCACCTTCACCTTGGCCCACGTGGTGGAGAACATCATCCACGCGGCGCGGGCCCGTCCGCTCTGGATTCAATCGTTGTGGATGGGCCTGGACGATACTCCGCCGCCGCCGGGCGAGGTTCTGGCGTTCGTTGAGCGCTTGATGGAGATTCTTCGGGGGGGAGGGCGTCTCTCGGGCGTGCAGGTGTACACCGTGGCGCGTCAACCCGCCGAGAGTTTCGTCGCCCCCTTGCAGGACGAGGAGGTAGAGGACATTGCCCGCACGGTGGAGTCCGCCACCGGGCTGGCAGTCGCCAGGTATTACGGAGCGGGGACCGGCTGATCGCCGAGTTAGCCGGCCATCGACAGGAGCCCGCGCACCGCCATCAACCCTGGTCGATGATGATGTCCTCTATTTGGGTGATTATCTCGATCATCGCATTGCCTTCCTAGCAGGGGATCTGATCGATAAACGCCCAGAGGAAATCGAGCACGCTGAAGAACATCTTTGCTGCCATCTGACCGTCCCTTTCGTTAGATTGCCAAAACGAAACCGGTCGATTGGTTCACCTGATGTCAGCTTCAAACCTCCCTCATCATTAATATCCACATCGTCCGCATACTCTTCCCACATTACAGAAACTACGGATTTTTCTTAGATTTCCCATGTCCCCTAATAGTCGTCTCCATGACCCGCCTCGTCAGACAGGGTGACGTCGGCCTGGGGACGGTCCCATAATACTGCGCGTATGGCGATAGCCGTGATGCCGTGTTGAATTCGACACAATGGGCGTTTTGGGAGGTCGGTGCGGCTTCCGTAGGGTACGGGCCCCGACGCCGTCTGCTGCGGTTACTGGGGCGGCGCTGACTCCGGGGGATCGCCGTAGACGAACGCGCCGGGGAAGTCCAGGGGAGCCTGCTTCTCCTTGCCGCTCCATGCCTGGATGTCGAGCCGGTACACTGCGGTCATGGCCAGTTCATCCTCGGTCATGTTCGCGTAGTGTCGCCCGGGGGCGAGGTGGGGAAAATACTTGTTCATCAACTGGTCGAGCGCCCCGCGGGCTTCCGTCGGGTCGGTTACGAGAGAGGCCCGGCCGAAGATCACCACGCCGGCGTACTCAACGCTAAAACCCATCGCCCGTTCAGCGGGCAGCAGCCGGCCCATCTCACTTACGCTGAAGCAGACTCGGTCGTTGGCGGCTAGGTTCTGCGGGGTCCGCCCCGCGTGTGCGCCGTGGAAGTAGACGGCGCCGACCGCCTGGTCATAGACGAACGAGCTGGTGTGCAGAAACGGCTGATGATCCGCGGCGGTGGCCAGGGTCCCGAACGGCGCCCGGCGGAGGAACGCGCGGATCCACTCATCGTCATGCACCGCACGATCGTGGCGGCGCACGTGGGTCAGCGGATTCTGCGGAGGTTGCTCTGGCATGGCGCGGTGCTCCGAGTGACGGCAACCGGCACGGGCTAGGTGTCCAGGTAGAGGTGATACTCGAAGGGATGCGGGCGGGTGGCGATGGCCTCCGTCTCGTCCACACGCTTGAGGGCGATCCATGCGTTCAAGAACTCCGAGGGGAACACTTCACCTTTCAGCAGGAACGCCTGGTCCGCTTGCAGCGCATTCATCGCGTCATAGAGAGTGCGCGGCAGGGGAGCGATTCGCGATTTGAAGGCATCGTCCTGTTGAGACAGATTCACGTCGAACGGTCCGAAGCCGTGCGCCCCGGTGAAGAGCTGGTTATCAACGCCATCCAATCCGGCCATCAGCATGGCGGCGAGAGTGAGGTAGATATTCCCGGTGAAGTCCGGGGGGCGATACTCGATACGCTTATCCGTCGGGGAAACCGCATAGCGCGGTACGCGAATCGCCGCCGATCGATTCGCTAGGGAGAAGAACAGGTTCACCGGGGCTTCGTATCCCTCGACCAGGCGCTTGAAGGAGTTGGTCGAGGGGTTGGTCAATCCGGTCAGGGCTGCTCCGTGGCGCAGCAGTCCAGCCACGTAGTGCAGGGCGGTGTCACTCAGGTTGGCGTAGTTCTTCTCGCTCTGGTCGTAGAACAGAGGCTTGCCCGCTCGCTCGAGTTTCTGGTGTACGTGCATGCCGTTGCCCGCCTCACCGAAGACCGGTTTGGGCATGAACGTAGCCAGCTTGCCGTGGCGGTGGGCGAGATTCTTCACGACGTACTTGATGAGCATGGTGCGATCCGCGACGCGGACCAGGGTGTCCAGATCGATCTCGATTTCGCACTGGCCTGGGGCGCCCACCTCGTGATGGTGGTAGCGGACCGGGATGGACATGCCCTCGAGCGCGAGGCAGATCTCCGAGCGCAGATCATGGAGGTGTTCCGCCGGTGGTACGCGCATGTACCCGCGCTTCTGGGGGATGACCGTGGTGGTACCGTCCGAGTCAACCTCGGAGGAGCTGATTCGCACACACGAGAAGTACGGCTCGTTGGATACTTCGAGGTGGTCGAAGACGTGGAACTCGAACTCCGGCCCCATCCAGGCTTGGTCGGCGATTCCGGTCGAACGCATGTATTCGACGGCCCGACGGGCGATGGTCCGCGGGTCCGCGGCGAACGGCTGCTTGCTGTCCGCCGTGGCTGTACCGCACAGGAAGCTGATCGTGGGGTGTTCCCAGAACGGATCGATGAAGGCGGTGTCCGGTTCGGGCATGGCAACCACGTCGCCACTCTCCACCTTTCCGAACCCCGCGCCGGACGAACCGTCGTAACCCACGCCTTCGTCGAAGTGCTTCTGCGAAAAATTCCGCGCCGGGATGGTGATATGCAGCCACTGCCCGGCAATCCCGGCGACCTTGAGGTCGACCATCGCTATGTCGTGGTCGGCAATGTACTTAAGTGCGTTGGCCGCGGAGTCGAACATGGTCTATACCTCTCGAAACAACCGCCTCTCTGCGCCCGAAACCACCAGCTTCGATGCACCTGGCGTGCCACGGTGAGCGGTTCGCGGGAACACACTTGGCCTGAGCGTACTCGAACGCGGCGGGCCTGCCAATTCAGAAGCGGGCTTCAGATCAATCGGTTGCCGCGGAGGGACGGGAGGACGACGCCGGTTGACAGCGGAAACTGGGGGGATAAACTCCGCTCGTACATGCCATAACTGTCCCCATGGCGCAATTGGATAGCGCGTTGGCCTCCGGAGCCAAAGGTTCCAGGTTCGAATCCTGGTGGGGACGTTCCTCCAGCCCCGACACGCTACCAGGGACCGGCCATGGTGCCTGTAAACGTCTCCACGTCGGTGGAATCCAGCACGCCGCTGTTGTCCGCGTCGAACCACGTCAGGCAGGTCGCATCCGGAGAAACGAAACAACGCTGGAGTGAAGCGAAGTCCGCCAAGTCGACGTCGCCGTCAGACTCGACGTCGCCCGGAACGGATGGTTGCTCGTACCAGAACGCCACCGACGTCCAGCGCGATCCCACGCTGGAATACAGGTTCTCGATACTCACGTCGATCGAGGAGGCGAAGGACACGCGGTCACCGATCTGCCAGCGATACTGATCTGCCCGGGCATAACCCGCCCCACTATCGAGGTCCATGTAGAGGATTCCACTGAGGGGACGTGTGGCGGATTGGGGATTGGGACCCTCCGGCTCGTCGGGTTGGACCGCCACCCAATTGTAGTAGAACCCTCCGTTGTAGGCGTCCTCCAGACCGGTTCCCTTCAGCGTGACCGTTCCGTCGACAGTGATAAGCTCATCACCTTCGAGCATGTACAGGTTGGCGAGATCCTGATCAAGGTACAGCAGATTGCCGACGTAGTGCCCGCGCCCGGTGGCGGTGAGGATCTGATGAGGCGGATCTCCCCAGGCGAATACGCTGGTGCGGCGCTCGACGTGCAGATAGCTCATGTCGGCGGGGACCGGTCCCGGTTTGTACTCCACCACCGCCGAGTCGAGATCGATGGGCAGTCCGGTGGAGTTGCACAGCTCGACCTCGGCGGACTCGCGGAACGGCATGGGCCAGTAGCAGTAGAACCCGTCCGCCGAATCGGTGCCTATTGGCAGGCTGCTGTAGACTGCGCGCTGGTGCCCGGCGCCGAAGAACTCGCTCACCGGAACATGAATAGCCGCCGCGGTGTCCCCATCGTAGCGCACGCGAAGCCACATCCCGTCCAACTCGACGTCGGTAGCGAGGTCCATCCGCACGTTCAGTTGTCGTATGGTCCCAGGCCCGGTCAGCTGTCCGAGGGTCTGCGTTCCGCCGGCGGGTATTGCGGTCGAGGGTGTCGTCACCCGAACGGCGGTGGGGGAGCTGCCGGCGGGATGTTGTCCGGATTGGTTCAGCATGCTGACCAGGTGGTCCCGGGCAGCCTGATCGTCCACGGAAAGTGGCGACGTGTATGACGTCAGCGGCGTGCCGGGCGGATAGGCCTGATACGTGTAGTGATAGTAGTTTTTGTGGCGTGCCGACCTGGTTGTGGGGAGCTGATGATTCACCGATTCGATGCGGAGCGACTCAGCGAACGGGATCGGCTCGTAACACACCTGCCCTCCCGCACACGTGTCTACCAGTGGGGGGGTGATGTGGGAGAACGACCCGGCAAAGAGAGCGTCACTGGTAGTGTCGATTCGCGGCGTCGGCTCTCCGTCGAAGAACAGGCGCACCACGAAGCTCGAATCCGAGGCGGCGTGCGGCATCCAGAAGCGGTGCAGGACACCGGGGGAATCGATGGTCTTCACCGTGCAGACAATCTCATCGGTGATCGGACCTTCCGGCCATTCGTATTGACTGTAGTCAGCGTTTCCACCACTGCGGTCATAGCTGGAGGCCAAGCCCGGCTGCATGTGCGGCTGCACCCGCGCCCAACCCGTCCAGTCGAGGTAATCGCCATAGCCCGGCTGGGCAGCTGCGGAGCCCGCAGCCATCAGCAGCGCCGCGACGGCGGCCGTACTGTCTCGGCACAACATGCGATCATCCTCCGTCTGGTACGAGTTCCTGGTTCACAAGAACCGCATGCTGAAACTCGCCACTGGCCTTCATTCTAGCTCGTGGGCCTGCTCGGAAGAAGCATAAACCAGGACAAAGCCCCGCGCCGGGGATTGCCGGTACCCTGGCGAGGGTTATACTCCGAGTCGCCGTGCCCAATCGCCGGGGTGCACTTGCCGGGCGCCGCATGGAGAAGCCACCTTGCGTTGGATAATCTCTGGCACTCAAGTAAGCGGTATGGGGCTGCGCGTGCGGCGTGGGCGATGGCTGGTTGGCGCCCTCGTCTGGGCTGGGGCGGTCAACACGGTAGCTGCCCAGGTGACCGTTGAAGGCGGTAGTGAGCCGCAGAAGCCCTCGACCTACAGTTGGACCGTCACTAACCGCGGAAACCAGCCGGTCGTCTCCTTCGAGTTTCCCCACTTTCGGGTGCTGGGGGCCAATCCGCCGGAAGGATGGATCTTCGAGGAGATTCGGCTCGATGCCCCGGGACACAAGGGGTCTCAGAGGATGGACCGGTTCTCAACCACGGAACCGCGTGCCTTGATCCGGAAAGGGCAGTCGCGCACTTTCTCCATTCTAACCAACGCGAGGAAGGCGGTTGTGAGTCAGGGGCCGGCCATCATTACCTTTGAAGATGGGACCACGCTGACCGTTACGGATATCGAGATACCCTGGGGCGAGTCGTGGTTGCGCAAGCGGGCACTGCTGCTGATGATGGGGGCCATCTTCGCACTGTTCATCGTTGTGCAGATCGTTCGCGGGATTCGGAAGCGACCGTCAGCGCAGGTGGGCGGAGGAGTTGCGGACGCCTAGGAGCACGTGATCGGAGTCTCCAGCGGCGGGTGTCGGCGACTACAGACCGACTACGTGGGGGAACCACGCCGCGATCACGTGGAGAATGGCCAGGGTATACAGGCCGGCCATGACATCGTCTCCGACCACGCCCCAGCCGCCCGGCCACCGACGCTCAATCCAGTTTGCGGGGGGGATCTTGACGATGTCGATCCCACGTTCCAGGAAGAACCCCAGGGCTACCAGCTGCCAGGTCATCGGTACGGCGATCATGGCGATGGAGTATCCGACCAGCTCATCCAGGACCAGCTTGCTGCTGTCTTTTTCACCCAGGATGCGGTCTCCGACCTGGTGAACCCAGACGGATGCGAGGCCAAACGCCACGGTGATGACGAGGTAGGCCCAGAGGGGCAGCCCCCAGGCATGGGCCAGCCAGACGAGCGGAACGCCGGCTACCGCCACAGCTACGGTGCCCGAGGCTGGGCAATGTCCCAGAGGGCCGATAGAACCGACCAAGAGGAGGGCGCGCTGTCCGAGCGTTCGCGACGTGCCTGTGGGGGGCAGTTGTTCGGTGTGCTCGCCGGGGTGTTCTGGGCTCGGATTCATGACTCTCCGCGGTAGTAACCGCCGATGACGACTGTAGTTCCATCGGGCGTGGTGGTCAATCGGTGAGTGCGGAGCAGGGACCGACCTCCGCGGTTGTCGCTCAGTGATTGAGACCCTATAGTCATGGGCACCACTCCTATCGGGGGCCAGGAACGAGGTTGAGGTTGTGAAGTCGGCGTTTCTCAACAGGCTGAAAGAACGGGTGCTCGTCTGTGACGGGGCAACGGGCACCAGCGTGCATGCGCTCGATCTTCCGCTGAAGGACTTCAACAATCTGGAGAACTGCAACGAGGTTCTGGTGTTGACCCGTCCGGACGCGGTTCGGGGCATTCACCACTCTTTTCTGGAGGTGGGGTGCGATGCGATCGAGACGAATACCTTCGGCGGGAGCAAGCTGACCCTGGCGGAGTTCGGGTTGGACGCTCGTACCCGGGAGATCAACCGGCGGGCTGCGGAAATCGCCCGCGAGGCGTGCGGCGAGTTCCATGCAGACGACCATCCGCGCTTCGTTATCGGGTCGATCGGGCCGGGCACCAAGCTCCCCTCGCTGGGCCACGTTGACTGGGATACGCTGGTCGACAGCTACCTTGCTCAGGCTTTGGGCTTGGTTGAGGGCGGCGTGGACGCACTCAGCGTGGAGACCTGTCAGGACATTCTCCAGGCCAAGGCTGCCATTGTCGCGTGTATCGACGCCATGACCGACCTCGGTCGTGAGGTGCCCATCATCTGCCAAGTGACCATGGAGACGACGGGCACCATGCTGGTGGGCACGGACATGGCGGGGGCGATTACCGCTCTGGAAGCCTATCCGCAGGTTCAGGTTATCGGGATGAATTGTGCCACCGGTCCGCAGGAGATGAGCGAGCATCTGCGGGTGCTCAGCAAGACCTGTGATCGCCTTATCTCGATTGTGCCCAACGCCGGACTGCCACAACTGGTGGACGGTCAGCCGCACTACCCGCTGAGCCCCGAGGAACTGGCCCGCTGGATGGTCGAGTTCGTCGAATCAGACGGGGTAAGTCTGGTGGGGGGGTGTTGCGGGACGACGCCCGCGCATATTCAGGCGGTGGTCCGGACCATCGGGGAACGTGCTCCGATCCGGCGCGAGTTCCACCGTCAGCCGTCGGTCAGCAGTCTCTACCAGGCGGTGACCATGCGGCAGGACAGCAGCGCCCTGATGGTCGGCGAACGGAGTAACACCAACGGCTCGCGGCGGTTCAAGCGTCTGCTGTTGGAGGGCGATCTGGACGAGTTGGTCGCAGTAGGGCGGGAGCAGGTGGCGGAGGGGGCGCACGTGCTGGACGTGTGCGTTGACTATGTGGGGCGCGACGGGGTCCCGGACATGGAGCGGATCATCGGCCGCTACGCCCAGGACATCACCGTTCCGCTGATGCTGGACAGCACCGAGCCGGAGGTCATCGAGGCGGGGCTCAAGCTCGCCGGCGGAAAGTGTATCGTAAACTCGGTTAACCTCGAGGATGGCGAGGAGAAACTGGCCCGGATCTGCCCCCTGCTTCGGCGTTACGGGGCCGCGGTCGTGGCTTTGACCATTGACGAAGATCCCCAGGAGGCGATGGCCAAGACCGCCGAGCGCAAGCTCGAGATCGCCCATCGGCTGCATGACTTGCTGGTTAACCGCTACGGGTTGGCGTCGCACGACATCTTCTTCGATACGCTGACCTTTCCGGTCACCACCGGAAACGAGGCGGACCGGCGCCTGGCCCTCGAGACCCTGGAAGCCATCTCACGGATACGTGCGGAGTTGCCCCAGTGCCAGCAGATCCTCGGCGTCTCCAATGTGAGCTTCGGCCTCAAGCCGGCAGCCCGAGCGGTGTTGAACTCCGCCTTCCTGTCCGAAGCCCTGGCCCGGGGTTTGACCGGAGCCATCGTCCATCCCAGCGGTATTCTCCCGCGCAACCAGATCGGTCCGGAGCGTTGGGCCGCTGCACTCGACCTGATCCACGATCGGCGCCGGGAGGGTCACGACCCGCTGCTCAGCTTCATCGGCCTCTTCGAGGACGAGGGGGATACGGTCGACCAAGTGCGGGCGCCCGACCTCCCGGTTGAGGGTCGCTTGAAGCAGCGGATCATCAATGGTGACGGGGGTGGGTTGGAGGATGATCTCGAGCAGGCTTTGACCACGTATCGCCCGCTGGACATCATCAACGATTTTCTGCTGGATGGAATGAAGACCGTCGGCGACCTGTTCGCCGCGGGACAGATGCAGCTCCCCTTTGTGCTGCGCTCCGCCGAGACCATGAAGGCGGCGGTCACCTACCTTAAACCGCTCATGGAGAAGCAGGAGGACACGGGTAAGGGTGTGGTCGTGCTCGCCACCGTGCGCGGAGACGTGCATGATATTGGCAAGAACCTGGTCGATATCATCCTGACCAACAATGGGTACACCGTGCGCAATCTGGGCATCAAGCAGCCGGTGGGGGCCATCATCGACGCGTGGAAGGAGGGCAACGCCGATGCCATCGGTTTGTCCGGACTGCTGGTCAAATCGACGCTGGTGATGCGCGAGAATCTGGCGGTGCTCGAGGAGCGCGGTCTGGCGCCGCCGGTCCTCCTTGGCGGAGCGGCGTTGACCCGCAAGTACGTCGAGCAGGATCTGCGCCCGGAATACTCCGGCCCGCTCTTCTACGCCAAAGACGCCTTCGAGGGGCTTCACCTGATGGATCGCATCATGGCGGGGGAGATCGGGAGCGTGGAACCGGCCCGGCTGGCCAAGCCTGTGGTTCAGGCCACGCCGCGGGTGCAGCTTCCCACCGCCGCCCACTCCACAGTGGCCCGGGATGTGCCGATTCCGGTTCCGCCGTTCTGGGGAAGCCGGGTCATCGAGCACCTCCCCTTCAGGGCGATTGTACCGTACATAAACGAGAAGATGCTGTTCAACGTTCAGTGGCACTATCAACGTGCCGGTCGCGGACGCGAGGAGTTTCGCAAGTTCATCGATGGCGAGGTCCGTCCGATCTTCAGAGACCTAGTGCAGCGCTGCGAGGAAATGGACATCGTTCTTCCGCAAGCGGTTTACGGGTACTGGCCGGCGCAGTCGGACGGGAATGCGCTCGTCGTCTATGACCCCGAGGATAGGACGCGGCAGCTCGGCCGTTTCGAGTTTCCGCGCCAGTACAAGGAACCCTATTGGTGCATCTCCGACTTCTTCCGCTCCGTGGAGGAAGGGGAGATGGACGTGGTGGCCTTTAGCCTGGTCACCGCCGGGGCCCGGGTGAGCGAGAAGGAGCAGGAGTGGTTCCACGGCGATCAATATACCGACTATCTGCACCTGCACGGGATGGGCGTAGAGGCGGCGGAAGCGCTGGCGGAGTATCTGCACCGGCAGATCCGGTCCGAATTGGGCATCGCCGGGCGGGACGCCCGGGAGATCCCGCGCCTATTCCAGCAGAAGTACCAGGGCAGCCGCTACAGTTTTGGGTATCCTGCCTGCCCGCGCCTGGAGGATCAGGTCAAGCTCTGGCCGCTGCTGGAGCCCGAACGCATCGGCGTGGCCTTGACTGAAGACTTCCACCTCGAGCCTGAGCAAACCACCACCGCCCTGGTTTGCCACCATCCCGAGGCCAGGTACTTCAACGTCCGCTGACCGGATTAGAGACGCCCACGCCGGGCGCCAGGACCTCCGTGGCCAGGGCGACCTTTTGGATGGTGGACCATGGACCGGGTTTGTGTTAGTATGCCGCTGGCCGGGAGGGTGATCGGTCTATGGAACCGATCGATCGAGGCCCGACGCGCTAGTCCGGCGCGTTGTTGACGAATCGCTTAGGCTATTGCTCTGGACTTTTGACGTGTCCCGGCCATTTCCGGTCAACACGAAATGTCCGTGATCGGCGGTCAAAGCCAAGTGCGTCCGCCGCTGAGGGAATCTAAATGTCACAGACTGTCACCGGAACTCTGGAATTGCTCGAAAAGGGCGGCGGGTACCTGCGCACGTCCAGCGCTAACTACGGTGTACGGCCGGGTGATGTCTTCGTCCGGCCGGAACAATGCCGGGCGTTGCGCCTTCGCGGAGGAGAGGACATCGTCGGTACCGTCCGGGCAGGCAATCGCCGCGGCAAGGGCAGGGGGGGCAGCCGTCCGGAACTCGGTGACGTGGAGACGATCAACGGACAGCCCGCGGATGAGAACCTGGAGCTCATCCCGCTCGAAGATCTGACCCCGATCGACCCGCAAGAGCGCATCCGCCTGGAGACTCCCGACGGGTCGGACTCGATGCGGATCGTGGACCTGTTGACTCCGATCGGTTTCGGCCAGCGCGGGCTGATCGTGGCGCCTCCGCGAACCGGAAAGACCATCCTGCTTCAGCAGATGGCCAACGGTCTGGCGACCAATCATCCTGACGCCAAGCTCATGGTTCTACTGGTCGACGAGCGTCCGGAAGAGGTCACCGAAATGCGCCGCTCCATCAACGGCGAGGTGGTCTACAGCAGCAATGATCGCGAACCTGCCAGCCATGTTCGCATCGCCCGCCTGACCATCGAACGGGCCAAGCGGATGGTCGAAGCCGGGCGCGACGTGGTCATCTTCCTCGATTCACTCACCCGTCTCGGGCGGGCCCATAACAACGTGCTGCGCGGTTCCGGGCGGATCATGTCTGGAGGACTGGACACCCGCGCCCTGGCGGAGCCCAAGGGCATCTTCGGCGCCGCCCGCAAGATCGAACACGGCGGCTCCCTGACCATCGTCGCCTCCGCTCTGGTCGATACCGGGTCGCGTATGGACGAAGTGATCTTCAACGAGTTCAAGGGCACCGGGAACATGGAAATCATGCTCTCCCGCGACATGGCCAACATGCGCATCTGGCCGGCGATCGACCTGGAGGGCTCCGGTACACGCAAGGAAGAGAAGCTGCTCAGTCCCGCCGAGCTGGCGGCGGCCAACCACATCCGCCGCAACCTGCACGGCAAGGGCGGAACCCGGGCGATGCAGTTGTTGCTCGAAGCTATTCAGCCGCATTCCGACAACGCTGCCTACGTAGCTGCCCTGGGCAAAACCGTCGGCGTACGCTGACCGCTGCGGCGGGTTCAATCCACCGCCCTGTTTGAGCGGGCGGCACGGCAGAACCGAGACGCGACCGGCTGCGTACGCATCGAACGTACGGCAAGGCGTCTTCTCCTTGGTTCTCCTTGAACGGACGGTTCTGCTCCGTGATTCATTGACTTGCCGATTCCGCCCCCCGGGGCGAAGGCATGCTGGCGGTCGTGTCGTCTACTGGCAACATGCACCGCGCCTCTGCCGGCTTCTGGCGCGCAATCTCTCGACAGGCGTCCTCCGGGCGGGTATGGGTGCTACTCAGAGGCTGTCGGCGCGTGGCTGGCTGCGGTGTGATGGTCTGAGAGGTTGGAGGGCCTGTGCCATGGAGTCTCGGATATGAATGCCGAGGATGATACATCGAGGGCCCGGACCCAGAGCAAGCCCCGCGACTGCAGGGACGACGACCTGCCGAAGAAGGCTGAGGCGGCCGCCACAATGCCCAGATGGCGGAGGTGGCTGTTCCGTATGGTTGCAGTTGGACTCGGTGGGGTGTTCGCTGTCGGCTTGGTCGAGCTTGGGCTGCGTCTGGTCGTGCCCTCATCGGACTCTGTCGCTTCCGGAGGGTACCTCCCGGGCAGCTTGCGACAGACGGTCATGGGGTCCAGCATGCGCCGTCGAGTATACGGGGTCCCGTTCGAGACCAACGCCTCGGGCTTCAGGTCCCAGCGGGAATACTCACGGGAGAAACCGGCGGACGCGGTTCGCGTGATCGTCATCGGGGACTCCTTCACCGCCGGCGCGGGGGTTCCGTTCGCGGACATCTGCACCACGCGGTTGGAGAAGATGATCGATGAGGCCCTCCCCGGGGTGCGCGTGGAGGTCTACAACCTTGCGGTTGGCGGCCACCAGATCGTGCACCACTTGGGTACGTTGAAGGACGTCGGGCTGGGGTATCGCCCGGACCTGGTGTTGCTGTTCATCTACCCCGCCAACGATTTCAATCCCCGGGCCTACGATTTAAGTCGCAGCTACATCGAGACCCATGATCGAGGCCAGGGGTTGATCGTTCCCCCGCCCTCCACCCGAGGATGGCTACGGTCCTTGTATGTGGTACGGGCTTTCGGTCCGCAACTGGAGGCCGCCGCGCGCCGGATCGGGGTCGCCGACGATCTTGCAGGACCGTCGGCCTATGAGGGTCTCACTCGGCTCTTCACAGAGCGCACTACCCCATGGCAGCGTAGCTTCGAGGCGCTGACCGAGTTTGGCCAACTGACCCGCGAAGCCGGCATTCCCTGCCAGGCGTTTCTGCTGCCAGCCAATTGGCGTCGGTACGAGGATCAGCAGCCGGTGTGGTCGATGGCCGAGCAGGCCCTCAGGGAGGCCGGCCTGAACGTCGTCTCGCTCATAGACGGTTTTGTGGCGGCGGGATGCTCGCCCCATGATCTTCAGCTGAACCTGATCGACGACCACCCCAGCGCCGAGTACAACCGCATAGCCGCAGAGAGTGTATTCGACGAGTTGCGCCAGGCAGGTCTTCTGCGCAGAATGGTCGAGCGCCGGCGTTCTGCACCGCCCCCGAAATAGGTTCGACTCCCACCGCAAAAACTCAACTCTCTCGCGAACCGTTGAATCGGACATACCGGGCATGCTATCTTGGGGCGGAGAACGTACGACTTGGAGGAACCCGTATGAGGACCATTTTCGCTGCCGTCCTGACGCTGGTGGTTGCGGCTGGCCCGCTTGTCGCTCAGCCGGTCTACAACAGCACACCTGATTGGGAATCGGTCAACACGCCGGTCAGCACCGGCGGCGCTCTCGCCGATCTGGACCGTGATGGCTGGCTGGACTTCGTGGTGGCCAACGGCAATGACATGGCTCTGCAAAGGGTGACCGTCTACTACAACAACGGTGATGGTACGTATCCGGCGACCCCCGACTGGTCATCGAGTGACACTGCGTACAACGGCCATCTCGACGTGGCTGATGTAAACGGCGACGGCTGGCTCGACGTGGCTGTGGGGCATCTTGGCGAGTTCACTACCCAGGAGCCGATCGCTCGCCTGTATCTCAACAGCAACGGGATCCTCTCTTCGTTGCCCGACTGGACCGCTGATATCGACGGTAACGCGTTCAGCGTCGCGTTTGGCGACGTCAACAACGACGGTCGCCCCGATTTGGCGGTGGGCACGGGTTGGACCTACAACCCGCCGGTATCCTACCCGACGTACGTCTACCTCAACGTAGGCGGAGCCCTCGAAGCCAGCGCAAGCTGGGAGTCGGACGATATCGATCACTACCTGGGGGTACTGTGGGTCGACGCGGATGATGACGGCTGGCTGGACCTGGTCGGCGTGGGCAGCCTCAACCAGTCCAGGATGTACCGCAACCTGGGCGGTACGCTCGAAACGACCGCGTCCTGGAGCACCACCGACAATCCCGATCAGGATGCGATCATGGCGACGGCCGGTGACGTGACCGGTGACGGGCTGCGCGAGTTGTTCATTACGGATAACACCCAGATAGGGGGGAGTGGGCGTTTTCGCCAGTTCGATGGGCTGGTCGGCGGCGGCTTCGCGACCACCTACAGTTGGAGCTACTTCGAAGGCTACGGTTCGGCGGTAGCTCTGGCGGACGTGGATGCGGACGGTCTGCTCGATCTGGTCACCGGCGGCTGGTGGGAGCCGGCACGGTACTTCCTCAACAACGGTACGGGTCTGCCAACGACGCCGACCTGGTCGTGGACGGCCGACAGCGTGATCGAGAAGATCTGCTTCGGCGACGTGGACAACGATGGGCAGCGTTTTCCCGTGATGCGGCTCTCCGGCGCGGCTGCTGCGGGTGGGCATCTGTTCTATCTGGGCCGCCAACCGATCGATGCTGTCCAGTCTATTCGGGTCGATGGCGCGCTCCTGGCGCCGAACCAGTTCACCTACGACCTGGAACACGGTTGGGTGGTCGTTGCCCCCACGCCGGTCAAGAGCGTCGAGGTGCATTACATCTACACCCTCAAGCCCGACATGGCGATTACCAATTGGGACAACAACGTAGGCAATTACTTGAGCTACAACCTCAACAGCGCTACGCTACTGGGCGACCGGGATGACGATGGCGATCTTCAGATCGACGACTACGGCTTCTTCCCCATCTGCATCAGCGGACCAGGCACGAGCGCTACCACCGACTGCGCCGCCGTCTTCGACGCCGATCTGGACGGAGATGTCGATCTGACCGACTACCGGAGGCTCCAGCTCGTCTTAGTGCCGTAGGTATACCGTTAACTTGGTTAAAGCGACGCTGGCAATCCGCCCGCGCCGGGTGGCATGCTCATCCCGAAGGGCGAGCATGTCCTCAACCCAATCATGGCCACGCTGCGCGATGGCCATGGCACCCTGCATATTGTTTCCCACCGCCGAAGGGCTTGTCGATCAAGTTTGCAGCGTCACCCCTTGTAGGTGACGAACCGGTGTTTCTCG
>JAAEQG010000717.1 GCA_024231775.1 bacterium | reverse complement strand
AATCGCCCAGATCACCGTAGTACAGCTCGAAATGTTGCCCGTTGCGCTGGGCGCGCTCCCGCAGACCCTCGATGCGGTCGCGGTTGAAAGCTGACGTCCGTCGTGTAATCGCCCGAACATCATAACCTTTATCAATCAGCAATTCAGCGAGATAAGAGCCGTCCTGGCCCGTCACCCCGGTTATCAGTGCGACCTTCTGCTTCATGAGTGTCCCTCGCAGATGCTCCAGATGGCTCGATGCCGTTGTCGGCCGGTGCTCGCCTCTTCTCGACCACTTGAGGAGCACGCCTTACAGCATACCCAAGCCATCCCGCTTGTGGAACCACGAGGAGCCCTCCGCCGCGCGTTCGCAAGAGGCAGGAGATACGCAGCTCACCGCCCATCCAGATGCGGATACTGCGTACCTCCAGGTTCACGATCACTGGGCGCCTCTCCAGTCGTCATGGAACCTGCGATAGCTTTTCCGGCGCGACCGCGGAGCTAGGGGCAGGCGTCACCACGTTCTCGTCTGGCATGTTCTCTGGGGTCTCTGTCGCCGCCCTCGCGCCATCCGACAGGTGTTTGAGGATCGTCTCGATCAGCTTGCTGCGGTTGATGGGTTTGCTGGCGTAGTCGTCGCAGCCGGCATCGATGCACTTCTGCCGATCACTGGCCATCGCGTGGGCGGTAAGGGCGATGATCGGCCCGGTGTATCCCTCTCGTCGAAGCAGGCCGGTTGCCTCGTAGCCGTCCATCACCGGCATCTGCATGTCCATCAGGATCACGTCGAACGGGTACTCGGGGCCATTCTCACATCTCTGATTCCGCGCAGCGAGTGCGATATCGACCGCGAGCTTCCCGTTCTCCACGACGGTGACCTTGGCGCCGGCCTTCTCCAGTACGCGGCTGATGAGCCGCTGGTTGTCCGCCCCGTCCTCGGCCAGCAGGATGCGGCAGACGAGCTCGCCACCCGCCGGTCTAGTTGCGGCGGCAGTTGCGGGCGGCGCGATCGCGGCCACTGCCAGCTCGTCCAGCATCTTCACGCCGTTCAGCGAGCCGGTGGTCACCGTGACGCAGAACATGCTGCCCTCACCAGGTTTGCTCTCGGCGGTGATGGTACCTCCCAGCATCTCCGCAAAGCGTTTGCTGATGGCCAAACCCAGTCCCGTCCCTCCGAACTTCCGCGTGGTGGAGGTGTCCGCCTGCATGAATGATTGGAACAGCTTGGTTAGCTGCTTCTCGGTCATCCCGATGCCGGTGTCCAACACGCTGAACTGCATGTGGGTTTCATCTCCGTCCTCAACCAGGCTGGTGATCAACCGCACGCTACCGGTCTCGGTGAACTTTATGGCGTTGCCGATGAGGTTGATGAGTATCTGCCGCAGGCGGGTGGGGTCGGTCTGAATGGTCTCGGGGACCGCACCGATGTACTCGACGCTGAACGAGAGATTCTTGCCATCAGCCTTCACCTTGACAAGCGAGGCCACCTCGGCGATGACCTTGCAGGGGCTGCAGACGATTCGTTCCACCTCCATCTTGCCCGCCTCGACCTTGGACAGGTCCAGGATGTCGTTGATGATGCCGATCAGGTACTCGCCGTTTCTCTTGATTGTCTGCGCAGCTTCGATCCTCTCGGGGGGGGCGTTCTTGATGTTGCCATGCTCCAGCAGCACATCGGCAAACCCGAGAATGGCGGTCATCGGGGTGCGGATTTCGTGACTCATGTTGGCCAGGAACTCACTCTTGGATCGCGTGGCGGCTTCGGCTTGGTGGGCGCTTTCCTCCGCCTTTTCCCGGGCCTCAATCAGATCCTCCATCAGGTTCAGCATGGCTTCGTGGTTGTCTCTCAGGTCTGCGTTCGCCCGGCTCAAACTGGAATGGCCGACCTCCATTGAACCCAGCATGACTGCAAGCTCCCTCAGGAAGCTCAGGATGGACTCCAGTTTCTGCCGGTCAACAACGGGCACGTCGGCCAGGGCACTCATGTACTCGTCCAGGGGGAAGCCATGTTCGGCGGCCTGCTTCTGGAAGAGGCGCAGATCCGGAGGATCGAGCAGGAACTGGCCAACGAAGAGATTCGCGATGTGCTTCCCGTGGACAATGATGGGAGAGGCCGCGTCAGTCAGGCCGTTCTTGCAGGTGTAGACGGAGAAGCGCTCTCCCTCACGCAACTGATTGGCAATAACGGTGTCGCTCTCGATGCACTTCTGACACGTCTGGGGATTCCTACGGTGGAAATGGGTGCAGATCCTCTGCCACCTGGCGCCCACTAGAACTTTGCCCTCGAGATCAACGATCGCAGCGGCAATTCCTACCGACTCGCAGAAGCTCTCCAGCAGTTCCTGCAGTTCATTCGTCGCCTCGAGCGTGCCGGCCACGTCGCAGGGTGATTCGTCCTGTTCATCACGCTCCGCCTCCACCAAGTCCTCCAACTCCTGCGGTGCCCTACCCGTCTCGCCGAAGGCCCTCTCCCGCCCGAGTTCTTCGAGGAGGTCGTTGACCTGGGTCTTCAACTCCGCGATTCTCTTCTCTCGCCCGGTCATGGCTCGGTTGTACCGCGCGAGTTCGTCGAGTGACTCCCTTAAGGCCCGCACTGCCTGGATCCGCTGCAGGATCACGCCGACGAGATTCATGAACGTATCAACGATGTCCTTGAGCTTGAGCTTCTTGCGCGCCGGAAGGTACACCTTCATGACGGCTACCAGCGCCCCCTCGCGCATACAGGAGAGACAGTAAGGAACCGCACCTTCGGTCACGGTTTCATGCTGAAGGGCCGATCCAGCCAGCACTTCCATGGGGCACGTAGCGTGCCCGGTGCAACTCCGCACTTGCTGGCCGGTGTACCGCCCGAGCATCTCCGGCGTGACTTGTGTGTGAGGGTGTTCCACCCCACTGCCGCCGGCGCCCTCGCCCTCTTCATCCCAATCGGCAGCCTTGAATGTCAGGGTATTGGCGGCAGGGTCGTACTCGCTCAGAGTAGCGCACCGGGCATCGCAGATCCGGCGGAGGTTACGGCAGAGGATCGCGCAGACGTTCTCCTCGGAGGCGCCCTCGACCTCCATTACCGTGTCGTACAGGAGCCGGAAGGCTCGATTGCGGTCCTCCATCACCCGCGTAGCCCGCGCCTCTGGAGTCCGCTTCCTTGCCACGCTGGCTTTGCTCATGCAAGACGACGCCTCGGTCTACGGATGGCCAGGAACCAGATTACCGCCGCAGCCGCCAGTATGGCCGTAACGTACGGGGCCGCCACACCCAGGACGTCCGGCAGCAGGAGCTTCTGAACACTATAGCCCCCCTCGAGCAGAGGATTGAGTCCGTAGACGACCAGAGCCAGACCGGGAATGAAGCAGACCAGCACGATCAGAAACGTCAGGTTTCCTTCACCAAGCTGCCGCAAAGTGCCCAGAATGCACCCCCCACTCAAGGCGATCCCGGCCCCAAACAGCATGCCCGACAGCAGGTTATAGAACCCGTATCCGCGCAGTTGCCCGATAGGTTTGAGGCCCAACGAAGGAGAAACGTACCCGCTCAGCAGAAAGCCGACGCTGGTGATGGCAAACACCACGAGGAACAGGCGGATGATGCGCTTGCCTCTGCCAATGTAGATCTCGCCCAACCCGTGGGCGAAGCACAATCCGGCCCGCTGCACGAAGTAGCCGAAACCGATACCGAACAGTATTCCAAAGGTAACCAGTAGATAGAATGGCATGGTTAGCGCCTCCCCAGCGTGTGGCTGTAGACGATATGGGCTCCAATGAAGATGCCGGCGGCCGAAAGGAACGAAGACACCGAAAGCATGGGCATACCGGTCACGAAGGCGGTCGTGCAGGTGCCCGGTGCGACCGTGACGCCCATGCCGATAAGCATGCCCCCGATCATTGCTTTAACCACGTCCCTTCTCCGGGGAAGCCGCAGACGGAACTCGCCGCTCGTGTAGGCGCCGACAAACGCACCCGCGATGACACCGACGTTCACGAGGAGGGCGAAGAGGAACTTGTTACCCTCTCCCAGTATCCCGATCATGGGTAGGAAGCTGCTCCCCCCAATCCAGAACTTGTGGATGGTGAGATACATGATGATGTTGAGCACTGCGAAGTAGCCCACCATGAACACTGGGCTGGTCAGCCTTCGCTTGTTCGGGTGTACGCTTCTCTCGACAGCAGGTCTGGGTGAACCGCGCACCTCGGCCCCCGGGGCCTCTTGTGTTGACACGCGATCCAGGCGCTCCTGAACATCCGCGCGGGTGAATACGCGCGTCTTCTCGTCGGCGTTCAGCACCTCAAGAGGAGGACCGTCAGTTCGGGGAGATTCGTCCATCGCTAACCTCGCAGGTATGCCGCTACTCTCTTGCCACTATTACTTCCCAGCCGATATCATGCTTGACGATCGTGAGCGATACATCCGGGAAATCTTCAAGTTCCTCCGGAATGGACTTCAGTGCGAGGGGATCATCGATGACGCACCGGAGCGTCTCGCCCTTGCGCAGGCGCTCTACCTCGCGGACAACCTCCACCACCGGATAGGGGCAGATTCTGCCGCAGAGATCGACCACGTTCTGCTCCATCGCGACGCCTCCGTCTGTTTGGCGAGCGGCTGCGGCGGTGAGGCTGCGCTCCCCGCCCTGCTAGTCCTGGATGTTCCGGCCTTCTCGCCAGCGATGCTATAACCATCGCCGTCCGTGTTTTCCCTGGACCATTCCCTGGTACGCGGGATATCGGCTCGCGCACGATGGGGCTTGGGCAAGCGGAGCCAGTTTCCGAGACAACTGCAGGCCTGCCCGATAATAGCCATGATGGGGATGTGACCCACGCCGAACCTGGGCAGCTCAGTTCTGCAGGGCAAATGCGTGCCCACCGAGGCGCAGGCGTTCTCATACGCGATCTGGTTGATTACTGCCGATTCCCGCGTTCATGTTGCGGCTGCAAACCCCTCTCCCCTGGGGGAGAGGGCAGGGTGTGGGGGTGGGTTTGGAGCCTCTTGCCCCTCCCCAAAAGGGAGGGGAGTGCGTTTCTCATCGTCTACTCGTGCAAACCCAATCGGCAAACTCAAACTGTGCTTGGTATCAGATGTTCTGATCCGGCCAGGCGCTCTTGTCCACGCCCGAGCGATCTCGCTTGCTCGGCTGGGCGCAGTCGGTGTGACTCACGCGCCCACGTACCTGGAGTAGAGCGACTTGGCTGCGGAAACGTCGGCGGTTCCATGGATGATCGCCCGGCCGTCGCGAAACAGGGTGAGGGTGCAGCCTTCGAGGGTGACCCGCAGCAGGAAGGGATTGACGTACACGTCGTCGCTGATCGCCCGGCGCAGCTTGTCGGCGGTGGCGTCGAAGTCGATGGTCTTCGTCAGATGGCGCGTGATCTGCACCGCCTGCCGCCCGCACAGGCTGACTGCACTGCTTGATCGAGTTCCGTCGAGGTAGTCAAAGCGGCCCAGCGTACAGCACGGGCAGGTGCCATCGTCCGCCGCCTTGGCGTTGACCGTGATCCAGCGACCGGACCAGACATCGATGCTGGTAAGGCCGCGGTTGAGTTCGTCCGTCTTTCCGATGAGGATCTTGAGCGCTTCGGTGGCCTGGAGGCTGGCGACGATGTTGACTGCGGAGGCTAGCACCCCGACGGTGTCGCAGGTGGGGGACATCTCCGGCGGAGGGGGTTCGGGAAAGACGCAGCGCAGACAGGGTCCGCCGCCGGGCACAATGGGCATGCACAATCCGGTGACGCCAATAACCGCGCCGTATACCCAGGGGCGCTTGGACTTGACCGCGAGATCGTTTATCAGGTAGCGCGTCTCGAAGTTGTCCGTCCCGTCGAGAATGATCTGGGCGCCTTGGGCCAGTTGCTCCAGGTTCGTGTGGTTGACGTCCAGTACGTGGGCTTCGATCTGTACCCCGCTGTTGATGCGCTGGAGCTTGACCCGCGCCGCTTCCGCCTTGGGCAGGCCTGCCTCCACATCGGTCTCGTCGAAGAGAATCTGGCGTTGGAGATTATCCAGGGTGATGACGTCGCGATCGCAGATGCACAACTGGCCTACCCCGGCGCGGACCAGGACGTCGGCGAGCACGCTGCCCAACGCTCCACATCCGACGAGCAATACCCGCGCATCCGCCAGGCGCTGCTGGCCCGCCTCTCCGATTTGCGGGAGCAGAACCTGCCGAGAGTAGCGTGCGTCGGCTT
>JAAEQG010000716.1 GCA_024231775.1 bacterium | reverse complement strand
TCCTCCACCAGGATGTCCGCCGCCTCCGCCGTGCGAATCGCCGTCCCCGCCGGACTGGCTGCATCCGGCATCGCATGGCTGGCCACCACAATGGCCGACAGCATCGCGGCGAGCAGAATGCTCATCACCGCCATGCTGACCACCAGCTCGACCAGGGTAAGACCCCGGATATGATGTAGCCCGGCCCGCCGCATTGCCTCGACCTCAGAACGACTCCACGGGAAGCCCTATCAGGATCGGCTCGCCGCCCCCAACGGGGATTTCCACGTCCTCCACCGAACTCGTCTCCACCGTTCGCGTAGCCGCCGTGAAGACCACCAGTTTGAAGTCGTTGCCCACCTTCAGGACGATCTTCCCATCACCGCTGGCTTGCCCGTATCCGTCGAAGGTGATCTGCGTCCCGCTCTCGAACTTGGCGTAGAGGATCTCCACCTCATACGGCGGCTCGGCCAGGTCCACGGCATACTCCTCCGCGGACCGATCCAGATCGGTGACCCCCGTGAGGGTGTAGGTGTGCGCCGCCACATCGAAGACCACGGACTGGCTCGAACTCGTCGTCCGCGCCCTCCGCTCAGCCAGCTTCAAGTCTGCTGCAATCCGCAACACCGCGGAGTCCAGACGCCGATTGACCAATGCGTTCGCATAGCGCGGAATCGCCACCGCCGCCAACACCGCGACGATGACCATCACCGTCACCACCTCCATCAGACTCATCCCCGGACGTGGTCGCATGCTGCTCCCTCCCGACACCATCACCGCTCCGCGCTCGCCCAAACGCCCTAAAACGACGGAACGACCATACCCTCCATCGAGTCGAAGTCGCCGTCGGCTATACCCAGACCATCGATCTCCGCTCGCGTGTTATTGGCGGTGAAGTGGCCGGTGGACAGCACCGCCTTCCAGCCCGTCACGTTTGGCGTAAACAAACCCGACTTCGCTGCTCTCACCAGCACGGTGTTAAGGTCATTAAGCGGATTCGTGGGAAACGGCGCCCGCAGATACGGGCCGTAGATGAACGGATACACCAGGGTGGCGTTTACATTCCCCGAAGCGTCGCTGTACTTCGTCAACTGGTCTACGAACCACTCCCCGTTCGGGGCACCGGTGCCTGCATTGTAGCCGGGGTAGCGGCTGTGCTCGGCATAGTAGTGCTCGATCGCGTTCCGCACCCGCGTCAGCGTCATGGCCATTGATTTGGCTTCCGCAGCCTGCGCCGCGCTGCTGAACCTGGGTACGGCGATGGCCGCCAGCATCGACAGGATCACTATGTTCAGCACCAGTTCCAGCAGGCTGAACGCACGGCGCTGATGCCCAAACCCCACCCGCTTAACTGACCCCGTCGACATTACCTGCGCCTCCGCCGTTCACACCCCGATATCAACGGCCCGCGCGCCCCTCACCCGTCCAGACAGACCACGGGGCTGCCCGGATGGCTTCACTCCACCCTGCAGCCCCGACACCCTCCCCAGCCTGTTTATCCTGTCCCGTATCTGCTTCCGCTATCTACGCACGACTGACGCACCGACGAGCCGCAGACTTCCGTCCGCGCGGGGTTCCGTTCGCGCTAAGCCGCAGCTCCCCCTAGTCGGATCAGAGGCTGATCCCCCAAGCCGCCCTCCCTCTCGAGGAGGGTGCGGGAGAGGGTCGCTACTCCGGGCTCCCGTATCTGGAACTCGCGGAGCCCCCCCGCCCGAAAACTATCTACATGGGCTCTAATAGGTGTTGTACGCGACCTCCGCCTCATCCTCAGTCGTACCCGTGTTACAGACGATCTCCCCCGTAGCTTGATCGTACAACCAGCCGACATTGGCGCCGTCCACCGCAGCCACCTCGTTGTCGCCGAGGGCTCCACCGGTCGTACCCGTTCCCTTAACCGGCAGACCCGGAACGGCTTTCAGGTAAGGACCGAAGATGTGGGTCGCGTCTTTCGTCGCCACGTCCGCTCCTGAGGCGTTCGTGTAGGTGGTCATCTGTTCTGCAAAATCGGCCGCCGTGGGGAACAGACCATTGTGCTCCGCCATGTACAGGTCGATGGCATGGCGCATGACCGCGAGACTGCCCCGCAGCGAAGAGTCGCTCGCCCCCCGTGCTCCCCGGCTGATCCGCGGAACCGCAATCGCTGCGATGATCCCAATGATCACTATCACAATCACCAACTCAACCAGACTGAAGCCGGCTCTTTTTTGCACTGTCATTCCTGGAACCCCTTTGTGAAAGCGTGGTCGTTGGGCATCCCTTCACTGCGCGTACCCAGTCGATCCCTCTGATTCATGCGTATCGACGACCGGCTGCCCCGCCTTTAACAGCCCACCCGACCACTCGTTTTCTATCCAGGATTAGAGACCCTCGACCCGGATACCGATAACTCGACCCGCACCTCCCCACGGGTGAAGATCACCGCATGGCCTCTGATCCCCGTCAACGTCCAGCCCTCCACCTGCTGTCCGACCCGCACCCAGCTCTCGTCCACCAGCGCCGCGGTCAACGCCCCGCTCGACACCACCGCGGAGACCACGTGGACCCGGGAAAAGCGTTCTGCCGGTGTCTCCGCGGGATCCGATCCGGATTCCGTCGCCTCCTCCCCACCCCCTGCCGAACTGGAGGACTCCTTCGCCTCGCCGGTCAGAACCTCCCGAGTCGCGGCGCTCGGGGCGAACACGTCTCTGGTCACCGGAGGATTCTCCGAGCAACCCTCCGGAAAACGCGTCGGTATCACCTCGGAGGCACGCCCGCCGCTATCCTCAGGCACCGTCACCTGGACCACACGGGGCGCTCCGCCCCTGGAGGACGCTACTGCTATTTTCGGACCTGAACCACCGGAATCGGTGGCCAGATCGACCAGGAACACCACGCCGATCAAGGAGATCGCCGCCGCGTACAGATGTTTCTTGCGCTTGCTCAACGCTTCACTCGCCGCCAGTCGCAGGACTCGGCGTCGAGATCGCCGAGTAGAAGCTCACCGTCAAGACCATCTCACAAACCGCTCCTTCCGGATCCCGTCCCGCTTTCGTCCCCGACAGTCGCACGTGGGTGATGTCGCCCCAGAAATCGCACTTCTCGAACTCACGCAGCGTACGATCAACGTCCGCGAAGCGGCCCTCTCCGATAATCCGGTAACGGACCTCGCGCACGCCCGGATAGTCCACTGAACCCACCGGCGCGACGTCTGTAAGGCCCAGGCGATTACGCCGGACCACGTCTGCGATCGTACGCAGATCCTCCTCGATAGGCGTACGCTCCGGCGGAGCCCCCCCCACCGCCAACCGGGACTCCCGTTCCTCCAACATTCTCTGCTGCTTACCCAGCTCGTGCTCCAGCAGCGTCGCGTCCCGCGTACGCTCGGACAACACCGACTGCAGACTGTCCACCTCTGCGGACGCCGTGCTCGGTTTCAGAAACACCTGCCAGGCGCTCGCCCCCAGCAGGGCGCACGACACCACCACCCCCGCCAGGTCCACCAGCACTATCGTGTATCGCCCCGTACGCACTCGATCACCACTCACACAACAGAATGAAACGCACCGCATGGCCCTTCAGCATCGGCTCCATCGCCGCCTGCTCCAGTTTGACCGTCGTGAACGAGCCCGAACCTTTCAGACGACCCATCAGGTCGTAGAGGTTCTCGTGGGCCAACGCAAAGCCCTCCAACCGCAGACGCGTCGGAGCCTCCAGAACCACCGGACCGCTCTCCGCCTCCTCAGCCTGCGCCTTCCCCGACTTTGCCCGGCGAGAACGTTGATTCGCCCCCGCGCGCCTCTGTCCCGTACCCCGGGGCTCCGCCGGATCGGTCGCCAGCGAGGTGAACCAAACCCTCTCCGGCGTGCAGCTTTCCACCTGACTCAGCAGACCGCCCCACAAGCGTTTGGTCCGCAGCGCTCGGGCTCGGGCCAGTTCCGCATCCCGGTTCAGCACCGCCTGAGCCGTGCCCGCCACTTCCGCCCGCAAACCCTCCAAACGGGACTGCACCGTGGAGGCTTCTTCCTTGAGGCTATCTCCCCGAGCACGCTGGCGTCCCTCCACCACCGCTGGAATCACCGCCAGCGCAGCCAGCACCACACTCACCAGCCCCCATCGGCGGGACCGCTGGCGCACCAGGTGGCGCACCAGCACTTCCCGGGGAATCAAGTTGACTCCAATCATCCCTGCGCTCCCACCGTATCACCCCGCCGGGTGCCCCATCGCTTCAGCGGTGGGGTATTCCCGACGGGTGCCATGGCCATCGCGTAGCGTGGCCATGCTCTCCCCGGCCCCCCAGTACTTCTCCCAAGCCGGGTGCCCCATCTCGTTGATCCGACCCCCGGTCGGATCTCGGGGTGGGGGACAGATCCATCCGCCGGGTGGCATGGGCAAACTCGTTTGCCCGTGGGCCGGGATGCCCCATCCTTTGCCCAGCAAAGGGTGGGAACCCCGCCACCGTCACGAAACCGCAACCACCTTCTTACGAACGGCACCAGTCTCCACCCCCCCGCGCAGATTCACCCCCGGCGGAATCGCCAGACCGATCGCGCCGGCGATAACGCTGAGCGGGTAACGTTTCCCCGCCGCCGCCCTGGGTATGAACGCCGTCTCCACCCCTCTCTCCTCTCCCAGTTCCGTACGTTCCAGCCGCCGCCCCGCCGCATTCACTTCGATGCCCAGCCGGTCCTGCAGGTAGCCGTCCAGGTTGCGCAGTTCCGCACCGCCCCCCACCAGAATCAATTCCGAGGGCTCCGCACCAGGATGACATTGCAGCGCATACCGATAAGAACGCTCGATCTCCCCACACAGACCGTCCAGCTCTTCGCCCAGGATATTCCGGATGATCCCCCCCAACTGTTCCGAAGCCACCGCAGCCTCCCCCACATCTCCAGCTCCACCGCGCACCCCACGTCCCGGTTCTTCGGTCGTCGACCGCCCACTCCCCTTCGTGGAGATCCCATGGTCGCGCAGGTGAATCTCCGCCGCCGCCGGGCTCAGCCCCAGCGTCTCGGAGAGACGCGTCACCCAACGCTCCCCCCCGGTGTCAAAGCACCGCACCAGCACCGGAACGTCCCCGACACACAACACCAGACGCACCTGCGCCGCCCCCAGATCCAGCAGACCCCACACCTCCGTACCAGACGGTTCACTTGTCGAAGCACCGACCACCGGAAGACTGCGCAGCCAGGATCCAAACCGCGACAGCGCACACAGTCCGGCGTCCAAGCGCTGGCACACCATCCCCGCACTGGTACACGCGCTCCACACCCCGGATACCACCGTCTTCTCCACTGCCACGCCGATCGCCGTCGGTTGACCGGGTGG
>JAAEQG010000715.1 GCA_024231775.1 bacterium | reverse complement strand
GCCGAATTCCATGTCCACGCCGATCTACCAGTCCGTCGCGTACCCCTACGCCGACGCCCGCGAAGCGGCTGCGATCGTCGCGGGGGAGAAGCCGGGCTTCACCTACGGCCGCTGGGATAACCCCACCGTGCAGGTCTACGAGAAGCGCATGGCGGCGCTGGAGGGTACCGAGGCTGCCCTCGCCACCTCATCCGGAATGGCGGCGATTCTGATTCTGACCCATCAGCTCGTCGAAGCGGGCGATGAGGTCGTCTCCTCCAACCGCGTCTACGGGGGAACCTTCGGACTCTTCAGCGAGGGGCTCAAGCGGATGGGAGCCAAGGTCAACTGGGTGACCGATCCGGAGAACCTCGAAGCCTGGGCGTCAGCCATCACCCCGCGAACCAAGTACGTGTTCGTGGAGACCCCCAGCAATCCCGGTCTCTTCATCGCGGACATCCGCGCTCTGGCGAAGCTGGCCAAGGAGAAGGGACTCCCGCTGATCGTGGACAACACGATCTGCACGCCCGCGTTGCAGCAACCCGTCGCCCTGGGCGCCGATGTGGTCGTTCACTCGGCGACCAAGTTCATCTGCGGGAACGCTTCCGCCCTCGGCGGAATCATCTGCGGACCCAGGGATATTGTCGAGGAGATTCGTACCGGATGCATGCGTTACCTGGGGCCGTCGATGTCCCCGTTCAACGCCTGGCTACTGCTCAACGGACTCGAGCACTTGGCTTTGCGCATGGAACGTCATTGCAGCAACGCCCTGGCCTTGGCGAAGTTCCTGGAGGGGCATCCCCGAGTCATCGCCGTGAACTACCCCGGTCTGCCCTCCAGCAAGTACCACAAGCTGGCCCAAGCCCAGACCACCGGGTGCAGCTCGCTGATGTCGTTCGAGCTCAAGGGCACCTACGACGACGCGGTCAAGGTCATCGACGCCTTCAAGCTGCTAGTTCATGCGACCCACCTGGGGACCGCCAAGACGATTGCGACTCACCCGGCGTCCACTACCCATGCAGCTATGGGCGAGGAAGAGCTGCGTAAAGCAGGTATCCCCCCGACCATGATTCGGTTCTCCGTCGGCCTCGAAGAGGCGGCGGACATCATCGCCGACGTCGAACAGGCCCTCGCCGGACTGGGTTGACGGCGCGGGCGCCGCATTACAGGACACGCAGACCGCCGGACACACGCAGTCTGTCAGTGGAGCACCAAGCACGGGGTCTACCGCCCCGAGCAGTAGCAAGGAACTCGCGATGAAGAATCCCGACGACGCTTCGCTCGAAACCAAAGTGGTCCATGGTGGGGCCTACCGCTGCCCACACATGGCGGTCACCCCCCCGATCCACCAGACTTCGACGTTTGCCTTCCGCGACGTGGACCACGGCGCTGCCCTGTTTTCAGGGGAGGAGAAGGGGTACATCTACTCGCGAATGCTGAACCCAACGGTGGAAGCGCTGGAGGAGTGCGTTGCGGAGTTGGAGGGCGGGCACGCGGGGCTGGCATGCGGCAGCGGCATGGCGGCGATCAACACGACCTTGACCACGCTGCTGTGCGCCGGCGACCACCTGGTTTGTTCTGATGCCGTCTATGGGCCCACCTGCACCCTGGTGGAGAGCATTCTGCCGCGCTGTGGCATCGAATGTACCGTGGTCGACACCTCCAACGCGGACGCCATCCAGTCCGTCATGCGCGACAACACCAAGGTGGTCTACGTGGAGACTCCCGGTAATCCGACTCTGGTCATCTCCGATCTCGAGACCGTCAGCCAAGTGGCCCACCGCGGCGGAGCGCTCCTCGTCGTGGACAATACCTTCATGACGCCCTTCCTCCAGCAGCCCTTCCGCTGGGGCGCCGACATCGTCGTCCACAGCCTCACCAAGTTCCTCAACGGCCATGCCGATGTGGTCGGGGGGATGATCGTGGTCAAGGATGAGGATCAGTACAGCCGGCTGCGTAAGCAACTGAATCACCTCGGCGGGGTGCTTTCTCCGTTTGACTCGTTTCTGGTACACCGGGGCATCAAGACCCTGGCTCTGCGCATGGAGCGCCATTGCGCCAACGCCACCCGGGTGGCCCGATTCCTCGAATCCCATCCCGAGGTCGAGTGGGTTCGCTTCCCCGGGTTGAAGAGTCATCCGCAGTATGAGGTCGCCCGCAAGCAAACCTCCGGTCCGGGCGGAATGATCAGCTTCGGGCTCAAGGGGGGACTCGCCGCCGGGCGGGCGATGATGAACTCCGTTAAGCTCTGCAGCCTCGCGGTCAGTCTCGGCGGCGTGGAGTCGCTCGTCCAACATCCAGCCAGCATGACCCACGCCTCAATGGGGGCCGAAGCCAGACGCCGGGCGAGTATCTCCGACGGTCTGGTCCGCATATCCGTCGGCATCGAAAACGTCGACGACATCATCCGCGACTTGGATCAGGCGATGCAGCCGAACCGCATCCCCGCACCCAGCACCTGCTGCTGATCCATCCCGGCGCGCACCCCTGAACGTGGGACACTTTGTCGGATCTCGTTGTCACAAAATTAGCTGACGCCGGGACCCGATGAGTCAGGACCTCACCGTGGATCCGGATTCGATGGGCAGACCCGTCGCCGGGTCGAACTTATCGGAATTGTCGCCGAGGCGAGCCTTCATCAACCGCCCGACCTTGAACTTCACCGTACGCTTGGAGGGAACCTGAACCTGCTCGAGCGTCTTGGGATTCTGGGCGACGCGAGCCGCCCGGACTTTGCTCTCGAAAACACCGAAGTCACGGAACTCCAGGCGGTTACCGTTTCCCAGCTCGTCGATGATCTCGTCCAGGAAGGTCTGCAGGACGCGCTTGACCACCACGCGCCGATGACCGGTCTCGTCTGATATTCTATCGATGAGTTCTTTCTTCGTGATCGTTGCCATCGGAACGCTTCCGCCAAGCCCCAGCAGAACCAAGAACCGCCCGCAACGCGTGGAGTACATCGCCCCGGCAAGTCGCCACTCAACTGGAGCCAGTTTTCCTTCCCCGAAGCCCAAGGCCGACTGGATTCAGCCCACCCGAAAGTACGCAAGTCATCCTACAGCAAGAAGTTCCCGGCATCAAGGGGGTTTTCCGGCTCGCCAGAATTCAGCCCAGAGCGGCACGGTCAGCGCCGACCGGAGCCCTCCCGGATCGACTCGAAGCGGCGATACGATCTATCGCCCCATCCTCGGGTGGAGAATCCCGTCGACTGAATGTCCGAGAATCGCTCTCGGTAGTAAACCGATTCCCCGTGGCCAACGAACGCCTGGGCCGCCGGCCAATCGCTACGGACCGCCATCTCCCGAGTCGGCGGTGCTCCTCTTTGCCGGTCAAACAACGCCGCAGCCGTCACCGGGGCGCCAAGGCCGGCAGGACGGGCATTGCTCCAGGAGCATCCCCCAGCCATAACCCCGGCTGCCATTAGAATAGGCACAATCGCTAAAATGCGCACTTTCTCCTCCTCGCCCAGACTGACAGGTCCACGTCTCCTCGTCACGGTGCATACCGTTCACCTGTCGAGCTGAGCGTCTCCGCCGGTTGAGAACGGCACGCGCCCTTGCCTGCGAACTGCGAGCCCCTCTTTTGGGACCATGACCAGTTTCTCAGCAGACGCTGTCCCTATCGATCCTGTGGCCCTGTGGCGAGGAGGCAACGTCAGAAAGGACAGAGGCGACTGAGGGTCGTCCTGAGGCGAGGGTTTGCCGGGTCGGCGGGCAACAAGTACGATCCGCCCGCACCGAAGTGAAACCCAGTGCGAAGGAGATCCTGCGTGAAGATTAGTCTGGCCAACGTGGATCGGGGACGGAAACGCCTGACCGTGGCACCACAGTTTGCCGGTCCCTGCGAGGACATTCCGGATACTCTCGGTGGAGCGGTCCCGGAGGAGCTAGGCCAAACCGTTCTGATCGACGGTGCCCGTAACGCGCCGATGCTGGTGATCTCCACGGGAAAGGGCGGGGACTTCGACCCCGAGCGGATGCGCCGAGTCGGCGGCGTGGTAGCCCGGTGGATTCGGCAGTGGAAGCGAGGGCGGGTCGGCGTCGATCTGCGGGCGGAGGAGGCCTTCCGCACCCCGGAGGTTGTCGGAGCGCTTTGCGAAGGGCTACACCTGGGAAGCTACGTCTTCGACCGTCATCGTGGTAAGGGAAAACCGGCGCCGGAACCGGACGTCGAGCTATGGGTCAGTCGTCCCAGCGAAGCCCAGCGCCGCGCCGTTCGGCGGGCTGCACTCGTCTCCCAGGCAGCCAACCTCAGTCGGGAATGGGGCCACGAACCACCGAACGTGATCAATCCAGCCACCCTCGCCGCGCGGGCCAGAACGCTCGCCCGCAAGACCGGGCTGAAGTGTACGGTTCTGGACGAGAAGCGTGCAGCAGCGTTGAAGATGGGCGCGTTGCTCGCGGTCGGACAGGGCAGCGCCACACCCTCGCGCCTGATCGTGCTCGAACACCGCGGAACGACTAAGGGCAAACCGGTGGTCCTGGTGGGTAAAGCCATAACCTTCGACACCGGCGGCTACTCGCTCAAATCCGGCGAAGCCATGACCGGAATGAAGTACGACAAGTGCGGAGGTATGCAGATCATCGGGGTGATGCAGGCGCTCGCCGCCCTGAAGTACAAACGCCCCGTGGTGGGCATCATCGCCGCAGCCGAGAACATGATCTCCGCAAAGTCCTACCGCCCCGACGACATCATTCGCACCATGGCGGGCAAAACCGTACAGATCGTCAGCGCCGACGCTGAGGGACGCCTGGTGCTGTGCGATGCCCTGACCTACGCCCAGAAGAAGTATCAACCGCGTTGCATCATCGACGTAGCCACCCTGACCGGCGGCGTGGTGATTGCCCTGGGACGCCAGGCGGCGGGCATCTTCTGCGAAGACGGGAAGCTGCGCGACAGCCTGGTCGAGTCCGGACGTCGGACCTTCGAGCGTCTCTGGCCCCTGCCGGTCTGGGATGACTACTTCCCGTCGATCAAGGGAGAGGATAGCGATCTCAAGAACTCCGGAGGTCGAGATGCCCACGCAACTGTCGGGGCGATCTTCCTTAAACAGTTCGTGGACAAGAAGATTCCCTGGGCCCACATCGACATTGCGGGCGTCAGCGATCTGGACAAGGACGGCCCCTACTGCCCCAAGGGAGCGACCGGTTTCGGCGTACGCCTCTTGGTGGACTGGCTGGAAAGGTTGTAGGCGGGGGTCTCTTCCTCGGGGGCTTGGCTGGAGCAATATCAATCCAATCGTAGAAGCTATCCCAAAACCCCTCTCCCCTGTGGGGAGAGGTTGGGAGAGGGGGCGTCCCCGCATGCCGCTGCAATAACCGGCGAAACCGTCACTGCCCTTCTGGAGACAGCACTGGTTCGGGGGATAACGAAGGGGCTGCCTACAACTCGGTGGGATCCCACCGGGGAACGTTGGTGAAGGCAATTCGTCGCGGAGCCCGGTCCCGAACTCCGTGCATACCCCCGAAGTAGATCGTGTGGGCGCCGTAGCGCCCGTTGAGAGAATCCATGGTGCGGGCCAACTCGAGGCGATTGCATTCCCCGAGAAACAACGGTCGAGTCGCACTGTTGTCCGCCACCAGGCTATCCAGGACGATCCCCACTTTCAACGGTCGGCCTGCGGGGCAGCGTTCCCAAAGCCTGGCAAAAACTTCCAGCATGGTCAGCGTGTCCTGACACAATCCCAACCGCCCCTGCTCCTGCCACATCTTCAAGGGCATAAAGACGACATAAACCGTTAACCGCTGAGACCAGTAACGGATGTTGCGCAAGCGCGCCGCCGCTCGGTGGAGTAGACGCACCAAAATCGCCCGAGCGTCCGCACAGTTTCTCAATTCCGGAGGCAAAACGTGGGAGTGGCCTACCGTACGTCGATGGGTGGGGACGTCGGGCGGATCGTCCCCGCGCAACCAGTACCACCAGTACCCTCCCATCACACTATGCCAGATGTCCCGCAGGTCCCTCTCGGATAGGGCGCAAAACTGTCGCATCGTGCGAATGCCCTGGTGACCCAAACGCTCCAGCATGCGCGGTCCCACCCCGGGCAAAGCCCCCAGTTCCAGAGCATACAAACGCTCCGGAAGTTCCTCCTTGGTGATGGCGACCAGCCCGTCCGGTTTCTGCATACTCGCCGCCACTTTGGCCAGCACCCGGTTGGGAGCCAATCCGATCGAGCAGCGCAGATAGTCGCCGACCTGCGCGCGCAGCCCCTGCTTGATCCGGCGAGCGATGGCCATAGCCTGTTGCGGCTCGCGCTCCACCCCCATCAGGCGGCAGGAAAGTTCGTCAACCGAGTGTACCGCCTCGACGTGAAGGTAGGTCTCCACCATCGCCACCATGGCGTGGTGAAAACGAACGTACACCTCCGGACGGGCTTCTACGACTTGAAGCGAAGGACACTGCTGCCGAGCTTCGCCCACCCGCGTGCCGGTCTTGATCCGGTAGCGCTTGGCTTCGTAACTGACCGCGATGCAACAACCGGCGTCCGCTACCACGGGGGCCACCACCACCGGCTTGTGGCGTAACTTTGGATTCTCCTGCTGCTCCACCGTGGCGAAGTAAGCGTCCATGTCCAAGAACAACGTAGTCAAACTCATCGAACACCGTTTCCCGCCGCGCAAACCGCCCCCCTTGGTAGTGGGTCAGCCCAAAGGCCACGGGCGGCTTGCCCACCAACTTGGCAGCAAGCTGCCTACGGGTTTAGAACCTATCCTCATACCCCCCTCCCTTTTAGGGAGGGGATGGGGGAGGGTCGTTACTCCGGGTACTCGCGCATATGGGGCCCTCCAGAATCCGCGCCCGAGGGGTTACGGGGCAGGTTCCAGCGTTTCGCCAGTACGTTGGGGCGATGTAGCGTCACCCCTTGTGGGTGACGAGGAACGCGACTCCTCTACTCTATTTTAAAACCTAACATAGCCCTAACACAAAGTCAAGCGCGGTGCCTGAAAAAGGGTTCTTCATCCGTTCTTCGGATTCCACGCATTGACACACGCGGGGAGCATCGTAGTCTGACGAACGCCTTTCACTGCCGACTGTTGGCGCAGGACCACGACCACAGAGGCCCCTTCATTCTGAGGACGTAGTTTGTGCGGAGGAACACCATGGCTACCGCTCCCCATATTGCAGATACGATCCGGACGCTATTCGTCGCGGCAACGGTCGCTTTTCTTGGATACCTCGGGTACACCTTGCTTCGAGCACGGATGGATAATCCACCGCCGCAGGTCGTCGCGCTCGAAGGTGATCAGTTGCAGGAGATCAACGAGCGGTTTGCCACCCTTCGTGCGGATACGGATCGTGTGCAAGGTGAGTTGAACCGGTATGCCGAGACAACCGCCTCTCGATCGTGGACTGCGGCTCCTGATGGGTTGGGGCTCCCAGCAAAGACGAGAGTGGAGTTTGGGACGGTGGTTGTGAGCATCAAGCGCGGGAAACGCCAAGCGGGCGCACGAGTGAAGTTCACCCATAAGTACAAGAGCCCGCCCACGTTCGTATGCCAGGATAGCGGTCCCGCCGGAACGTATACGAACGTGAAGGCTCATAAGGTGACCAAGACGGGCTGCAGCGTGGCAGTTGGGCTCGTTGGGAACTGGGTGGACGAACTTGATGCCGTCGTTGGGTACGTTGTGATCGGAGAAATAGAGTGACGCCCTTGGTGGCAGGCTGCTCTACGTATCGAGCGTTTCGCCAGGGAGACGGACCCGCTTTTCTCGTCACCAACCAGGGGTGCCGCTACAGACTAAAACGACAAGCCCTGAAGCGATGTAGTGTCCGTACGCTAATCGGTGAAACTGATCCACCACTCGGTCCTGCAACCTAACATATAGTCAAGTACGGTGCCCAAAAAAGGGGTTCCGTCGGCTGCCCCTTTCTGCCCCCTCACAGGTAGACGATTGGCTACTTGACACGCCAATAAGCTACCAATAGGCTACTCGCGTGGAAGGTGGTGAGTCATCATGCTCACGCTCAGGCCAGAGCGATTGCGGAACCTTTCCCTGCCGATCGGCACCGGTTGGCTGCTCGCCGACTGCATGGAGGCGCGCGGCAAGCAGGATCTGTGGATGCGGCAGAAACCCGAGATCATCGAGGCGCTCCGCGAGGTGGCCATCATCCAGAGTGTAGAATCGTCCAACCGCATCGAGGGGGTCACAGTTGCCTCGGACCGCTTGCGACCGCTCGTGCTGGGACGAGCGAAGCCGCGCAACCGCTCGGAGGAGGAACTGGCTGGCTATCGCCGTGCATTGGAGTGGATCTTCACCCGCAAGCGCAGGGTCCCAGTCACGCCGGTCGTCATTCAACATCTGCACAAGCTCGCTCAACAGGGAGCTGGAGACGCAGGAAAGCTCAAGACGCGCGACAACGAGATCATCGAGATCCTCTCATCCGGCGAGCGCCGAGTCCGCTTCAAGCCCACTCCGGCGTCGCAAACGCCCAAGATGCTGGCGACCTTGTGCGATGCGTACGAACGTGCGTATGCAGAAGAGGCGCTCCCACCACTGCTGACCACCGCTACGTTCGTGTTTGACCTGCTGTGCATCCATCCGTTTCGCGACGGGAACGGCCGCGTGTCGTGCTTGTCGACTGTCCTGCTGCTTCAGCAGCATGGGTTTCAAGTCGCCCGGTTCGTGAGTCTGGAACGGTTGATCGAACAGCGAAAAGAGGACTACTACGCCGTTCTGCAACGCTGTTCCGAGGGTTGGCGTCCAGGGAAGAACGAGATCGTGCCGTGGTGGAACTTCTTCTTCGGGGTCCTGCGGAGCGCGTACCTGGCGTTCGAAGAGCAGGTCACATCGTCCAAAACCCGGCGGGGCAAGACCGAACTCGTCCGCCAGGCGGTGCTTGCGCAGCCGGATGCGTTCACGCTGGCCGACATCGCCGCCCAAGTTCCCGCAGTCAGCCAGCAACTAATCAAGAAAGTGCTGGCGACCCTGAAGAAGGACGACCGAGTGCAAGTCGTCGGCCGTGGCCGCGGGGCATTTTGGCGCGTGATTCGTTGATTGCACACGTATGGAGCGGGAAGATGACCTTCCGTGTCAGGGGTTCTGACATCCGTCGATGTGCTTTCCCCCCTTCTCCGAGCGCAGTATGCTCTGGACGAGGCGCGTCCCCCGGGTTCCGCACAATGGTGGATGCGCGCCGGGACTCGGAACCAGGAACTCGAAACCCGGAACCCGATAATGACTGAAGTTCTGCCGGCCATCGTGGGGGTTATCATCGGTGCGGGGATTGTCCTGGCCGTGGTGGTGCTGCGCAGGCGGAACGCCGCCGACGTTGCCCGCGAGCTCATCCGGGCAGCCGACCAACAGAAGCTCGAAGACCTCGACCGCGTCATCACCCAGCTCAAGGAATCATTCGGAGCCCTCTCGCGCGAGGCGCTCAGCGCCAACAGCGAGGAGTTCCTCAAGCTCGCCCACACCCGCATGGAGCAGGAGACCACCAAGGGAGCCCAAACCCTCGAGGGCAAGAAGAAGCTGATCGACGCCACCCTGGAGACCATCCGAGCCAAGATGGCGGAGGTCGGTACGACCCTGCAAACCCTCGACAAAGACCGCCGTGAAGCCCACGGCGGGCTGGTCAAGCATCTGCAGAACGTCTCCCAGGTAACCACGACCTTGCAGGAGACCACCGATCACCTTCGCCAGGCGTTGGCCAGTCCGCAGGCCCGCGGACAGTGGGGCGAGCGCATGGCCGAGGACGTGCTCCGGGCGGCGGGGCTGGTTGAGGGCATTAACTACACCAAGCAGGCTTCAGCCGCCGAGGGCAGTAGGCCGGACTTCACCTTCCTGCTGCCGCGCGACCTGCGGGTGAACATGGACGTGAAGTTCCCGGGGTCCAACTACCTCGCATACCTGAACGCCGCGGACGAAACCTCCGCCGACCTCGCCAAGAAGGCTTTCCTGCGCGACGTGCGCAGCCGCATCAAAGAGGTAACCAGGCGCGAGGGTTACGTCGACCCAGCCGCCGGCACGGTGGACTACGTGCTGGTGTTCATCCCTAATGAGCAGATCTACGGCTTCATCCACCAGAACGATCCGGGCCTGCTCGATGATGCGTTGGCGATGAAGGTGGTGCTCTGCTCCCCGCTGACGCTGTACGCGATCCTGGCGGTGATCCACCAGAGCGTGGAGAACTTCCAGTTAGAGCGAGCCTCGAACGAGATCCTCGGCCTGCTGGCTGAGTTCCGCAAGCAGTGGGACAAGTACGTAGAGCTAACCGAAAAAATGGGCCGCCGCCTCGACGACGCCGTAAAGGCCTACGAAGAGCTGACCACCACCCGCACCAAACAGCTCGAACGCCAACTGGACCGCATAGACGACCTCCAAGCCCGCAAACTACCTGGCGGGGAATGACGGCACAATCGTCGGAGCTGGAGACACCCACTCCGATCCAAAAGGAGCGTCTCTTGAGCGAGTCTGACATCGATGTATTGTACGAGAAGGGCCTTGCGCTAATCGAAGACCAGAACTACGAGGAGGCAATCAAGGCAGGAGAGCAGCTCAAGGCAAGCCGCCACACGTCGGCGTTCGAGATCCTGGCATTGGCGTATGCCGGTCTAGGTGATCTGGAGCAGGCCATCGAAACCCTGGAAGATGGTGTGCAAAAGGGGCCGAGCGTTTGGCTCCTTTGGCTAATGCTCGGCAACTGTCGATCCGACGCTGAACGCTACTCAGAAGCCCATGAAGCGTATGAGCAGGCTCTCAGATGCCCAGTCGTAGAGGAATCCTCGGTCCATCTCAACGCTTCCATCGCTATGAGTCGTGAGAATCGACTGCAGGAAGCAAAGGAGGAGCTGAGCCTCGTCATCGACCCAGAACTGCAGCCGCGAGCGAAGGTTCATCTGCTCGGAATCATCAATGACGAGGGCAGATACGAGGACGCCATCCGCGATGGCGAACAGATGCTGACGTGGCTTGAGTCTGTTGACGCCGACACTGATACGCTCGCCGAGGCGCGCGTGCAACTGGGGCGGGCCCATTGGGAAGGGCGGAGGAGTCGCGAGCGCGCGCTCGGTCTTGCCTGGGACGCCCTTGAGTACTGTCGTGCTTATGGACACGCCTTGTGGCTGATTAGTATGGCAGCGCTAGATTCGCTCAAGCCGAACGGTGGGGTTGTCCGATGTGTTTTCTAGCGGGTATATCGGGAGCGCGCTCTCCTGGACAGGATGTCAGGAGATTTCACGATGACTG
>JAAEQG010000714.1 GCA_024231775.1 bacterium | reverse complement strand
GAGGACGTGGAGGCGTTCTCTGCCGAAAAAGCCTTGCCGTGTGATGGCGTCAACTCCGCCCGCGCCTGCGACACCTCCGTGTACGACTGTGGAGGCGAAACGGGCCAGGTCACGGAGGGCGCGCAGGTCAACCACCAGGTCGGCGCTGCCTGGCGGCAGTGGCGGATGGGCGATGATCCCGTCTTTGGCTACACCCCGATGCACGAAGTGACGTGGGTAGTCGAGGACCGGGAGTGGAACGGCGGGGACACGATGTACGTCGGCAACGAGATGTGCCACATCTACCAGACCTCGTCCTGGGGCCTGCCCGCCGATGGTCCCACCTGGAACCCAGAGTGCCAGGACCGCACCTGTGACTGCGACGAACGCGTCGCCGACTACCTGGGCACCGAGTCCTACCACGTCAAGGTCGAGACCTGGTGGTGGCCGGAATACACGTTCCGCTACGACGAATACGTCTGCGCCGACAAGGAGTGGTCCGATTGTGGCTGTTACAGCGAAGAACCCCACTGGACCGTGGAACACCGTTCCTGCTCCGCCCCACCCGGAATCTGCATCCAGGAGGGCGAGTGGTACGGGCAGATCGGACGGTGCGATGGCTGGAAGTGGAAACAGGTGCAGGACGAGTGGAGCAAGTACGACCTGACCAAACTGGGTCTCCGTGACCCGTTGATGGGCTGGACGGGCGTGACCGTGGCTGGAGCCGACATCGAGGGCAACCGCTGCGGCGAGTACACCGACCGTTGGCCGTGCTACATTCCGGTCCCGATCCTCGAACTCCAACCGGTGGGGGCAGGATGGTAGCGGCGACGTTGGCCCTGCTAACGTCCGGGCTGTGGATCGTCGCCGCCGTCCAGGACCTCCGGCGGCGTGAACTCTCCGCCTTCGTCCTGGTCGCGCTGACGGCGCTCTCGCTGCCAGGCCGCGCCTGGCCCTGGTGGGCGCTCGCCGCCGCCGCTCTCCTGTGGCCCCTACGATGGAGACGCCGGGCGATGCTGCTCGCTCCCCTCGCCCTGGTGGTCGGCCTGGCAACGGGCGAACCGGAGCCGGGCGTGGCGCTCGCCACCGGCATCGTCGCCTGGGCGCTCTCGTGGTGGGGCGGCGCGGACGGCATCGCGCTCCTGGCCCTGGCCCTGCGCCACGGGCTGCCGGGGATGATCGCCGGTGCGCTGTTCGCCGCGACGATGGGCATAGCCCTGATGCTGCGCCGGAGGCGACCTTTGTGGAGGCTGGCGGCAGCGGTGTCCGACGTATTGACTTTGAGACAGCAAACCGGGGAGATCCCGGCAGACGCAGAGATGCCCGCCGCTACGGCCCTGGCCGTGGGCGGGCTGACGATGGAGGTAATCACACTATGTCGAACGATATTTGGATAGACGACACGG
>JAAEQG010000713.1 GCA_024231775.1 bacterium | reverse complement strand
GTCGTCCCCGCCAACATCCGCCCATACTCGTCATACAAATAAGGCGAGGCCACGTCGCCAACCTCATCCGTCAGCGCCGCCACACTGTCCAGCCCATCGGTTTGATACCAATAACGGTCGCCCGCAAAGCCGGTGGCGGGGTTGGGCAGGCGTTCCATCGCGTAGGGGCGGCGCATGCCGGTCACTGGCGAGGCGGCCAGGTAATAGTGGGTCTCGGTAGTGACGCCGTTGTGCTCCAACTGCGCGCCGGTGATGTCCAGACCGTCGTAGAGATAGGTGATGCGTGTTGCGTGTTGCGTGGGGCGCGAGGGATTTTCGAGCACTTGTTTGATGGCGCGGCGGCCATAGCCGTCGTAGGTGTAGGTGGCGACCAGCGTGATGGTGATGCGGGCGCTGTCGCTCGTGGTTTTGGTCACGCCGGTCAGGCGGTCCTCGCGGTCGTAGGCATAAGTGGTGACCAGGGTGATGCCGTTGGTCAGCGTCTCGGTCTCTTGCACGCGGTCGCCGTTGTCGTTGTACGCCAGGCTGGTCGTTGACTGCGGGCTGTCGATGGCGGTCAATTGATTGGCCTCGTTATAGGTGTACCCAATCGGGTCGGGCCGGGGGGCGACGGGGAGTTCGGGGACAGCGTCGTCGGGCGCGAGCGCGGTACCGGTTTTGCCCAGGCGGTTGCCCACCGCGTCAAAGTTATAGGCCGTGTCGCTCAACGGCGCGTCTGTGGCGGCGCGGACCAGGCGGTTCAGCGGGTCATATTCATAGATGTGGGGGATCACGACGGTTGCGTCGCTGCCGTCAAAGGCGGCGCGGGTTTCCACCACCTGGATGCGGTTGCCCACCGGGTCCATCGTAAAGGCGAACGCGCTCTGCGGTTGCGGCGCGCTCGCTTGGCGGTGGTCGATCCGGGTCAGGCGTCCGGCATCGTCGTAGCCAAAATCGACCACGGTGTTGTTGGGATGCTGGATGTGTATCACCTGGCCCAGCCCGTTGCGGTCAAAGGTGCTCGTACTGCCGTGGGGACCGGTCACGGATTCCAGCCAGCCGTTGCCGTCGTACTCGTAGCCCACCGCCTGCCCATTCGGATAGATCAGGCCGGTGAGATTGCCCACGCGGTCATACGTGCGGGTGATGGTGCGCCCCAACCAATCGGTGTTTTGGGTACGGCGTCCCAGGCGGTCGTATTCGTGCGTTGTACAGCCCAATCCATCACACATCTCGAGTTCATTGCCCTCCAGGTCATACGTAGAAGTGACCGGGTGC
>JAAEQG010000712.1 GCA_024231775.1 bacterium | reverse complement strand
GGGATCACCGCCCTGGGCATGACCGAGATTACGCGGCCGGCGGCGTCATCCTACGGTGGCACCCGGCTCTACATGGCGCCGGAGGTCATGGCGGGCAAAGTCGCGACGCTCCAGGCCGACGTCTACTCGCTGGGCGTTGTGCTCTACCAGGTGGTGGTGGGCGACCTCGGGCGCTTCCTGGCGTCGGGCTGGTTGCGCGACATCGACGACGAGTTGCTACGCGACGATATTGCCGTTGCTGTCGACGGTTCCCCGGAGCGGCGGCTGGGCAGCGTGCGCGAGCTGGCTCAACGGTTGCGCACGATTGAAGAGCGCCGGGCCGAACGCGAGGCTGAACGGCGGCTGCGGGAATCGGTTCAACGGGGCCGCCGTCGACGCAAGGTGATGGCAGTTGCCATGGGTATTCTGGTCGTCTTCGCCTTGGCGATGGGGGTCCTGGCGATGGGGGTCCTGGCACTGCGGATCCGGGACGAAGCGGAACGTGCGGAGCAGGAGGCGGCGAGGGTGAAGAACATTGCTCGGGTTGCCGTGGGAGAGTCGTTGGTAGACAAGGATCCTACCCGAGCCGCTCTGGCATTGCTGGAGGTCGAGAAGCCAGACGAGACTCCCTTGGCGGTCACCGCGATCCGCAAGGTGCTACGACACCAACTCGCGACCCTGGAGCTCAGGGGACACAAAGCCGCAGTCCGGGACGTTTCGTGGAGCCCTGGTGGGGACCGCATCGTTTCCGCTTCGGATGATGGCACAGCCCGGATCTGGGATATCGATGCCATGGGCGATCCGATTATCCTTCCTCATGATGAGAGCGTACGGACGGCCTCGTTCGGTCCCAGCGGTGATCGCATCGTCACCGTTGCGGGCAAGGCAGCCCTGGTATGGAACATCGAAAACCCGCGGACCGCTGGCGAGCCCAGAGTCCTCAATGGGCACCAGCAGGTAGTCAGTATGGCTTCCTGGAGCCCCGAGGGCGACCGCATCGTCACTGCCTCGCATGACGGCACGGCCCGGGTGTGGAATGCTGCTGGCCTGGGTGAGCCCATCGTTCTTGAGGGACATCAAGACCGGGTTCTGAATGCCGCATGGAGCCCGGACGGCGGCCGGATTGCCACTGGCTCAAGGGATGGCTCGGTACGGGTGTGGGACGCCGATGGCCGCGGCGAGCAGATCGTTATTGCAGAAATACCTGTACACCCCTTTGTGGGTCATTCCGATATCACTCCTGCCTGGAGTCCGGACGGCAAGCGCGTCGTGACCGTCTCGTCTGAATCCGCCCGGATATGGAGAGCAGATGGTCAAGGCGAGCCGATCATTTTCCAGGGTGGCTTTTCGCAGGTCAAAGCGCCCTGGAGCCCGGACGGCGGCCGGATTCTCATTGCTTCATGGAATACCGTCCGGATTTCCAACGCCGACGGCCCAGGTTACCCGATCGTGCTCAAGGGGCATCAGGATGTTATCTGGGATGGCTCGTGGAGTCCCGACGGTAAGCGTGTCGTCACCGTCTCAACTGACCGTACCGCGCGGGTTTGGATGATCGGCAACTCGGAGCTGCCCTGG
>JAAEQG010000711.1 GCA_024231775.1 bacterium | reverse complement strand
TGGCGGAAGTCGGCAGTGGCGGGGCGTTGACGGCGGCGATGAGCGCTGTGCGCGGGGCGGGCGAGGTCCTGGTCGGTGCGTACGCGGCGCCTACTGAAGAGACATTGCACCGTCTGCTCCACGCTGGCGGCGGTGCGATGGATATGGCGGACGCTCTTTCGAAGGCGACAGGGAGCCAGTGGGCGGTTCTGGTCGGACCGGTGCGGCAGGGCGAAGGGCAGGCGCGTGTTGTGGACGTGACATTGAAGCGCCCCGGCGGTCATACGGAGCACTGGTCGATCCCGTTGGGCGGCAGTGCGGAGATGGCCCGTCTGAGTTTGACGACGCAGTTGCTGGATCAGCTTCGTCGGAGCGTCAAGCCGTGGTGATGGCGGCAAGGTCGCGCGGCGCCGGAGGCGAGTGCTCTGCCGGACGCAGCGTGTGGCGCAGCCAGACCATGATGAATATCGAGGCCAGGATCTCTCCACAAACGACGCCGACCAGGAGCCCGGTGAAGCCACCGAAGTGGGAGCCGAGCAGGGCCATTGGAAGTGTCAGGACGAAAAGGCGCAGCGTGGTTGCGACCGTGCTGTGTACGGATCGCTCCATGGCGTTGAGACTGCTGCAGATGGTGTGACTGACGCCCCGGAAGGCCAGGGCGATCGGTGCGATCGATAG
>JAAEQG010000710.1 GCA_024231775.1 bacterium | reverse complement strand
GTCTACCATCCGGTGCAACCCGGATCGAGCGGGGGTGTGTATGGCAGTTCAACTCCCGGTGCGGGTGGGGGAGCGTTGCGTATGGTGGTGAGCGACACGCTGCGGGTGGAGGGGGTAATCTCCGCCGGTGGGGCGGATGCTACCTCATACTCGGGTGGTGGAGCAGGCGGTTCGATCTGGATCGAGACCGGCGTCATCACGGGCACGGGCGTCGTCCGCGCCGATGGCGGTGTGGCTGCCAGTGGTTTCAACAATCAGGGAGGCGGCGGTGCAGGCGGACGCATCGCCATCTATTTTGACGACGACAGATTTACGAGCAGTGGCGGCGAGTTTTTGGCTCGCGGCGGCGCAGGCTGGCAGTATGGGGGGGCGGGCACCGTCTACCTCTTCGACCGGCAAAAGAGTGTGGCAGGCTCATTGTTGGTGGACAATGGCGGTCAGGATGGTTCCACCGCCGAGATCATCACCGGAACTTGGGCGATGGACCAGATCACGATGACGGGTTATGGGCATCTCACCGTCATCGGCGATAGCTCTGTGCTGACCGTTACCGGAAGTCTACTCGGCGGCGATGGTTCTTCCAACCTGCGGGTGGAGGGCTTGCTGGTGGTTCCCACCGGCACGTTTGCCATCGATGGGGTCACCGTCGTGCTGGACGAGGGGCGTTGGACCCCGCCGGAGAACCTTGATCTGACGTGGGGAGGACTCGACCTCTACGCGGCCAATCCCTGGTACGGACGCGCCTACACCTTTACCAACGTCGCCATTCACGATACCGGACGCCTGGAACTCGTCTCCCGCGTCACCTACGATGACGTCTACACCGACGACTATGGGATAGAGTTGTGGGTCGAGAATCTCACCATCGACGACGGGGGAATGATCTCGGCGGATGGGCAGGGGTATGCGGGAGGGACAGGTCCGGGGGCGGGCGTTGACGGTGATAACGGAGGAGGAGGGGGGCACGGTGGGCGCGGGGGCGACAGTCGGCGAGGCATGGCAGGTGGAGCGGCTTATGACTCGGTCTACCATCCGGTGCAACCCGGATCGAGCGGGGGCGTGTATGGCAGTTCAACTCCCGGTGCGGGTGGGGGAGCGTTGCGTATGGTGGTGAGCGACACGCTGCGGGTGGAGGGGGTGATCTCCGCCGGTGGGGCGGATGCTACC
>JAAEQG010000709.1 GCA_024231775.1 bacterium | reverse complement strand
GCTGGGGCTGGATGACCGCGTGGGGCGCGGAGATCATCTTCGACGAGGATCTGGTCGGCCCTATCCCCGGCGTAGATGGTGCCAGCACCTATGATCCAACCAACGACATCGGGTTGTACTACCTGCGCAAGGGCCACGACACGACGGATGCCGATGTTATCGAGAACCTGACCCAGGCGGGTTATGACGTGCTGGAGCGAGATGCGATCCTGAGTGGTGCCCATGATTCCGACTTCGAGTGGTACATTGCCGGGCAGGACGAGTACGGGACCGACATCTACAAGAAGGACTACTCGCTCGGCAAGGAGCACTGGCGCAATCGGGCCAAGGTCATGCTTGGGCTGTCCGGCTGGAAGAGCAAGATGAAGGACGAGGACGGCAACCGAGTCAGCAAGTACAACGGCGGGCCCGGTAACGGGGATGATCTGCTGGAGGGGAATGAGATGACCGACGAGGTCTCCTACCCGTTCAACAGCGGATCGTGGAGCAGCTACATCGATTATGTGCAGAGCAACAGCTCGATGACCCGTGAGTGGTCAGCGGGCAATCCCGACCGCTTCGGTGACTCGGGCCTGAAACGCCGCTATGGCATCAAGACGTTCATGAACTACCTGCTGGAAAAGAAGCCCCAGCATGGCCAGACGGATGCTCTGGCAGATACGCCGCATCAACCCATGCAATCGGTCAAGGACGCGGTGAGCCACATGGTCGATACGGTCTTCGATCTGGACAGCGAAGACCAGCTCTCCCTGGAAATCTATGATACCCGCGGACGCCACAAGGTGGATCTGCGGGATCGCGACGGCGACTACTACGAAGTGAGCAGTGTGCTCAACGCCATGCAGGCCGGCCACCATCAGGCGTGGACCAACATGGGCGCGGGCATCCTTCGGGCGCGAGAGGAACTCAGCAGCGAACGCGCCCGGAGCAGTGCACGCAAGGTGATGATCCTGCTTACCGACGGGTATGCGAACGTGTCCAGCGAGTATGGGAGCGGTGGTGATTACTCCGGAGGTCCGACCTATGCGCGGAGCGAAGCAGCCCTGGCCGCGGAAGATGGCATTCAGATCTTCGCCGTGAGTGTGGGGGCTTTCGCCGACACGGACCTGATGGAAGACATCGCCGAGCTCGGTGGGGGAGAGCACTTCCATGCTACGGGCAGCATTCAGACGTACAGTGACCAACTCGATGAGATCTTCCGCCATCTGGGCGGGGCGCGCCCGGTGGCACTGATCGAATAGTCGAAGCCAGGGGCTGGAGAGCGCGCGAGCGTTGTCGGGCTCACCGCCGGTCTTCATCCGGTGGTGAGCCCGCCTCTTATGCGCTATCTGGCGCCACCTCTCCGGAGCTCATTGCGCTCATGTCAGGCACGAGACCAAGTTGTCAGATAAGACCTGCTGCTCCGCTGGCGCTCCCAGCACGCAGGTTCCTTGCGGGAGGACCGATTGCCGCCAAGGGGGTATTGGTGGATCGCGCTTCAGGATGGTCCGATCTTCAAGCCAACGCGACAATTATCTTCACGAAGTCCGTAAGTGACTTGCCCACCAGCCGCGCTAAATCATACAGTTTGCCCAGAGACCCAAGCAGAGGCTGCCTGCGGGTGAAGCCCGTCCGGGGCGGACGTCTGCGAACCGGCCACCTTGCGCTTCGGGCAATGGTCCGTGACGACTGCTTACCAAGCTGGTGGCTGATGGTGAGGCTTCCGGGGATGCACAGCTGCCCCCAGGGCGCGGCGTGAGACACCGTGCTGCTGCTGCCGGCGGTCGGCCAGGGGGAAAGACCCGCCCGTTCTCGGCCTGGAGGTGAAAAACATGTCGCGGAAGAACCAACTTAGAGTTGGGGGATACCGTCGGCGCGCGGTGGTCGCGGTGCAGGTCGCGACGATGTGCGTGGCGATAATTGCTTTTGCTGCGCTCAGTGTTGACGTCAGCGTGATGTACAATGCCAAAGGCGAGCTTCAGCGCACCGCTGATTCAGCGGCCATGGCTGCGGCGTCTCGTCTGGCTACCGACAACAAGACCGAAGCCCGTAACGCTGCCAGAGAGTATACCGAGGCCAACGACGTACTCGGGCTCAGCGTGACTCTTGCGGAGGACGGAGGTGACGTGCAGTTCTATCGGGCGGTGCTCACCGGTTCCGGGAGCTATGAGTTCCATACTGACGGTGCGGCCAACGCCGTCAAAGTCACCGTGCGAACGGCCAGTTCGCAGGAAGGCGCCCTGCCGCTCTATTTCGCCGCCGTCTTCGGCCGACACAGCACCAACTTGGCCGCCTCTGCGACGGCGATGCTGATCCCGCGAGACATCGCCATCGTGGCGGACCTATCCGCATCGCATAACGATGACAGCGAGCTGCGTCACCTGCACTTGGCTCAGACGAATCTCTTTGACGTTTGGGCGGCGATTCCGCCCGGCGCGGGTAAGGGCGGGATCCTCAATGGGGCGGATCCGCCGCCCCCAGGGGAGCCGACGGGGGCGGACGATCAGCCGGGTACGGGGTCCGGCGGGCCGTCCACCGATGGCGGTGATCCATACGTGGGAGGATCCGGCTCTGGACCGCGATGGGGTTGGATGACCGGTTGGGGAGAAGAGATCGTCTTCGATGAGAACGCCACCGGCCCCATCCCGGACGTGGACGGTGCCAGCGTCTACGACCCGTCATCCGACGATGGGCTGGCGTACATTCGCAAGGGCTACGATACCACCGATCCGGACATCATCCAGAACCTGATCGAGGCAGGTTACACGGCCCAGGAGCGCGCCGTGATCCTCAGTGGGGCCAACGATTCCACTTTTGAATGGTACGTTGCTGGGCAGGACGAGGCCGGGAGCGACATATGGAAGAAAGACTACTCGGTCGGTAAGACCCACTGGCGCAGCCGGGCTAAGGTGATGCTCGGCCTGGCTGGATGGGAGAGCGGGATGGTCGATGAGTACGGCAATCCCGATGCAAAGTACAGCGGGATGCCCGGCGACCCCGGCGACTCCCGCTATGTTCTCTTGGACGCTTACGAACTCGCCCAGACCGTTGCCTACCCGTTTGCCGGCGGTTCGTGGGACAACTACATCGACTACATGCAGAGCAATAGCGCCATGACTCGGGAGTGGTCCGCGAGCTATCCCGACCGCTTCGGTGACTCTGGCCTCAAACGTCGCTATGGCATCAAGACGTTCATGAACTACATGCTGGAGAAACAGCCCAGGCATGCGGAGACCGATCTGCTGGCTAACACGCCACACCAACCGATGCAATCGGTCAAGGACGCCGTCGGGCATCTCGTTGATACCGTGCACGAGCTCGACAGCGAGGACCAGCTCTCCTTGGAGATCTACGACACCCGCGGACGTCACAAGGTCGATCTGCGGGACCGTGATGGAGACTACTACGAAGTGAGCAGCGTGCTCAGCGCGATGCAGGCGGGGCATCACGAGGTCTGGACCAACATGGGGGCGGGGATTCTTCGGGCCAGAGAGGAGCTGAGCAGTGTGCGGGCCCGGCCTAGCGCCCGCAAGGTGATGATTCTGCTTACGGATGGATACGCCAACGTCTCTAGTGAGTACGGCAACGGCGGAGACTACAGCGGCGGGCCGGTGTACGCTAGGAACGAGGCTGCCCTGGCTGCCGGCGAGGGCATCCAGATCTACGCAGTCAGTGTCGGGGCATTCGCGGATACGGACCTTATGGACGAGATCGCGGAGACCGGCGGTGGCGAGCACTTTCACGCGGACGGCAGCATCGAAGAGTACAGCAGTGACCTGGACGAGATTTTCCGCCACCTGGGAGGGGCTCGTCCGGTCGCGTTGGTCGAGTAGAGGTCGCCGCCTGCAGGCAGGATCAATGGTGGACAGGGGCTAGCTAGCGCCTTCGCCCGCCAGGTTCCTCCTTGAGCATGGTTGAGCAGTGAGGTCCACAGTCGGCTGGATTGTCGGCTGTGGACCTATTCCTGCGCCGGTCGAGTTTGGTTCTCGGACGTAGCCTCCGCACGGAGTACAGGTGGCGCTTGGACTCAGGACAAACGGGGCAGAGGCCCCTCAGGCATCGCCCTGCTCTTGCCGACAGAACACGCAGAGGATGCGGGCCGGCGCATCTTGGGCTCTATGCATTGCGCTGGCGAATATGGATGCGGCTGACGTTTCACCACCTGGGAGACCGGCAAGGGCGCCGCCACAACTGCCGGTCCGTCGGACGGAGACGAGTCGATTGAACGGGCTGGACATGTGCTCTTGAATTAGGTGAAGGTGTGGAACGATGATGAGACAGCGGACACTGCTTGTGCCTGGAATGCTGGTCTTGGTGTTGCTCGCCGCGGGGAGTTGGGCAACGGACTTTCCCAACCGGTCAAAATACGATGATGTGGCGTACATCTCAATCGAGGAGTTGGAGAAACGCCACACGGCGAACAACATCGTAGTTGTGGACGTGCGCTCCAAGCTCGAGTTCGACACAATCCACATGGAAGGTGCTCAGCACATACCCTTGGCCAGCGATGAGTTTGAACAGTTGGTCAGAGACCTGCGCGAGTCCAACCCGGCGGCGGGAATAGCCTTCTACTGCAACGGGGTCACCTGCCTTAAATCCTACGAGGCGGCCCGGAAGGCAGGCCGTGCAGGAATCCAGGACACGTATGCCTTCGACCTGGGTATCCCGGGCTGGGCGGAGATGATTCCGAGCAAGACCGTGCTCATGGGCAAGCCCATGGATCGGTCAGCTACTCGATGGATCCCCAAGTCGGAGTTCAAGGAGACCTCCCTGGCCTGGCCGGACTTCCTGAAGCTCGCTGCGCGAACCCGGGAGGAGGGCAAGAAGCTGTACGTCATAGACTTCCGTGATGATGTGCAGAAGGGCATTCTGTCCGAGCGCGCCCTTGCCAAGCTCACGCCCAAACAGAAGGCTGAGCTGGAGAAGTTCCAGGCACGGAACGCCTACGTCCTCTCGACCCTTAACCGGCACGGCTGGGTGATCGCCCAGCCGCTCGACAAGTTCATCGAGAATGTCGTCAGCTCCCGCAAGATGCAGGACGGGCGGATCATCGGCTTTGACCAGGTTGGCAAGCAGGTCAGGTGGCTGATGTACTACCTGGAGGAAGCCGGATACTCCGACTATGTCTTCCTGGACCAGGGGATCTCCAGTGTGATCGAGAGCCAGGTGTACGCCCGCTAGCGCGGATTATTCATGCCATCCGGAGGCTGGCGAGCACGGTGCAGGACTCAAAGGAAGTGGATTGAACGCAGAGACGCTGAGGACGCAGAGAAGACGGAGGATGGAGAAGAAGAACCCAGATGCGACCGTATCCACTCTGTCAATAGGTGCCCCGGCGTAATCCGGTCGTAGTCTCTTGCCGAACATCACTCTGCGCTCTCTGCGTTCATGAATGATCCGGGCTGGCGCCGTCTTTCAGAGGGGCGTGGTGCTTCTGCTTTCCTGTCCGCTCCCTGGAGCGGTTTCAGTCATTCCGTAGCGTGTGTCCGGCGTGACGATAGTGTCGTCCACGGATGCCCCGTTGCTTCGGGGAACGGCGCGACGTTCCTTCGCCCCCTTCGAGGGCTGGAGCTTGCAGCGGGGTTTCGCTTGTGGATTCGCCTCATCGAGGGCAAGAGCCACGAATCGCCAAACCCGCTACGCGTGGAATGAACCTGCTCTAGCGGTCGCGGTTCTGCTTTCGTATTCGCTCCCTGACGGTCGCGGCTCGGTTTTCGGGGTGGCGACGATCAGGCAGGTCTCGCGAAGCGCGCACCCATGCGCTGCGTTGACAGTTGCCATCATGCCGAGGTACGCTGTGCCCGCGCCTGCCGTCGGAGCGCCACCACCGTAGCGGGTGTATCAGTTCCGCGGAGAGCGTTGGCGACGTGGCACCGCGGATCAGCTGGATGAACCCAAAACCCACCGCGATTATCTGCCTGGACCTGGACGGTACGGTTGTCGAGTACGATGCCCACCGGGCGTGGCTCTCCGATGCCGTTGCCGAAGAACTCAACGCCGCCGGGCGCAGGAATGTCGCCTGGTGCGCCAACTCAGGTCGCCATGCCGAGAATCAGCATGGGATGATCCTGGCCAGCCGCACGCTGACCCACGCACCCTTCGCCATTCTGGCCGGTGAGCGGTACATCTTCGATGTCGATTCACAGACCGGTCTGATGCGGGCACGACAGCCGCACAACCGCAACGCCAAGCTGAAGGCCCAGACCATCACCACTCGGGTGCAGGACGCGCTGGCGGAGCATGGTACCGACCTCAGGCTCCGGTTTCCCGCGATCGAGTCCCTCGACTCGACGGAGTTCGTTGGGTGGTTCCTGGATGCGGACGCGGACCCGGTTGCGTTCGCCGCCGAGATCCGTAGTCGAATCGCCCATGTTCCGGAGGCCCAGGTGCTGCGGAACGGTCGCTGGGTGGTGGTGGTCCACGCTGATTTCGGCAAGGGGGGCATTCTGGAGACCGTGGCGGGTGAGCTAGGTGTTCCGCGCGAGCGCATCCTTGCCGTCGGCGATCAACACAATGATCTGGACATGCTCGATGGTCGATGCGCGGCCTATGTCGGATGTCCGGCGGACGCCGATCCGGAGGTCAGGGCGGTTGTCGAGCAATCCGGAGGTTGGATCGCGGACGGCCCGGGTCCGATCGGAACCTGCCAGCTTATCCGCCGTTTCATCGACGTACTTTCCCAGTGACGCAGGCGCCGTGCTCGGTCGATCCGGTTGCGCCGGGGGGGGCGGTCCCCGCAGTCTTGTGCCGCAGTCCCCAGTAGGCCATCTCGCCATCGGATATCTTCGGCGGATCGTAGAAGTAGGGACGCACGTCCACGCCGTCAATGTCACGTACGTTTAACCTACGTTCGGTTCGCAGATTCACGACTTCTTCCGACACCTCTGCGGATCCGTCCTCCAGACTGCCGAACAGGAGGCGGACCGACGGATGGCACGGCGCTTCTGAGTGGTTCTCCACCACCACCGCCGATTTGCCGTTCGTAAGCGTAACCATTGCACCGAGCATGAACGGCGGCATCAATCGGTTCAGCGCCGCCACCACCACGGGATCGAACCACCCAGCGAACTGCCTCTGCCGCAGGGCGTGCAGTGCCCTTATGGTCGGCCAGGGTTTCTCCGTCCCGCCCAGCAGATGGTCAAACACATCCACCACCGCCAAGATGCGCGCAAACACATGGATCTTCTCGCCATACAAGCCACGTGCCCCCAGCCCGGCGCGACGCGACTCTATCTGAGGAAAACCGTGCCCATCGTAGCGCTGATGGTGGTGGAGGACCATGTACGCCGCCAGCGGAGAGATCTTACCTTGGAACATCTCGTGGCCCGTGCAGGTGTGGTCGCGGTATGCTGCGTTACCGCAATGGGGGCTGAGGATGTTGACGTCCCGCATCTCCTCCGAGATCCGGGTCTTGCCCAGATCGTGAACGAAAGCACCGAGACCCAACTGTTGCACGTCTTCGGCGATGTGGGTCGGCATCTTCCGGCGCTGTGTCCGAACGTATCCGGACAGGTGTGTGCCGATGAGCAAACACATGTAGGCGCAGTTGGTCAGGTGGCGGACCATGCCGTCGCAGTCGTTGGCTGCTGTCGCCAGCATCGGCTGGTGCGTGGGATCGTCGAGGATCATACTCAACAGGCTACCGACTTTCGCCTCGAACCGGCTGCAATCGATGGCGGTGTCGGTGCGGTAGCGGAGTTGGTCCACTGTGTCCGACAGGACCCCGGCTAGTTCCTGTTGGCCGGAGGCGACCTTTTCGTTGATCTTGTTGTCCACATCTGGCAGGGCGCCGCACTCGATCCAGAGGCAGTAGACGCCCAATTCGGTCAACCGGGTGATGGTGCGTCGATCAAGCCGCAATCCCGTCTGGACGTAGTGGACGCCGGTCCTTGAATGGCAGACCGGTCGGGCGATCGCCATGCCCGGCCTGACGCG
>JAAEQG010000708.1 GCA_024231775.1 bacterium | reverse complement strand
GGTCCGTTTGCTGCCCTGCATCGCCAGGCCGCGCGTCCCCGCCGGAGTGATCAACTTTAGGCCGAACCAGCGACGCAAGGTCCGCTCCCGCACGTTCGTCTCTTGCATTGCCGCGTCCAGCGCGCTCTCGTAAAAGTCGGTCAGCGCCCGGTCAATGTCGCCGTATTCCTCGACCTCTTCCCACTGGATGGCATGGCCTTCCTGTTCCGGCAGGTTGGCCCACAAGCGGTTGCAGACCACCTGCAACTGCACCGGTTCGACGAACGGCCCCAGGAACTCGGTCTTGCCGCTGTGCCCGCCAGTCTCTTGGCTTTCTCCATGCACCTTGATCTGGCGCAGGTTGTCCACCAATTGCTCGGCTACCCCAGGAGCAAAGGGGCGTCCTGCGTTCAGCGCGGGCTTGAGCACGGCTGCCAGTGCGCCCCTCGGTCCCAACCGCTCCATCCGAAAGCGCGCCCGCAGGCGACGTGGGAACAGTGGGGCGTAGCGGTCCATCGCTGCCACGTGATCCTCGCGCATCGCAAACACCACGCCCAGTTGAGGCAGTGCGTCTAGCGCTTCTCGCACCTGGTGGAAAAACTCTTCCGCTTC
>JAAEQG010000707.1 GCA_024231775.1 bacterium | reverse complement strand
TTGGTTGAGGTCGCCGCCGAAGAGAGCACGTCCGGGTTTTACGCGCTGAATGTCCGCCCGCGGGTGGTGATCAACGAGGTGGGCAACCGCAAAATATCGAGCGACCCGTTCGTGGAGCTGCTCGGCCCGGACGGCTTCAACCTGTCCAACCACCAGCTCTGCACCTACGGCCCGGACGGCGGGCCGGTAGATACCGACGACCCCTGCGTCTGGCTCGACGGCAAAGAGACCAACGCGGGCGGCTACTTTGTGCTGCGCGATTCCGACCTGGACGACGCCGAAACGCTCAACCTGCCGCTCGACCAACCCGGCGCGGTAGTTCTGCTCGACAACGGTAAAGTCGTCGACAAGGTGCAATACGGCGCGATCGGTACCGGTACCCACGCCGAGGGCGACCCCGCCGAAGTGGGCACCCGCCGCACCATCGGCCGCGGTGCGGGCGTCGATACGAACGACAATTGGTTTGATTTCATCTACATGGGCGACCGCTCGCCCGGCATGCCCAACGACCGAACATGCCAGGCCGCGGTACCGCCATATATGGAGCCGGAGGGATGATGCGACATCGATTTGCCCCCACCCTAACCCTCCCCCGATGGACAATTGGACATTGGGGGAGGGGATCAGAGTTGTTGGATTATCTCAATTACTCCCTCCCCCTCGACCGATCGTCCGTCGGGGGAGGGCTGGGGAGGGGGTTAATGGTGCTGAGCCTGGCTCTACTAGTCCTC
>JAAEQG010000706.1 GCA_024231775.1 bacterium | reverse complement strand
CGGCTAATGGACGAACTGGAGAGCCAGCTAGGCCAGACCAACGGCAAAGCAACCTCCGCCACCTGACCTCACGCGCATCCGTGCCATGGCCATCGCGAAGCGTGGCCATGCATGAGTGCCCCATCGCTTCGGGGCTGTCGGCGGGTGGCATGGGCAAACTTGTTTGCCCGTGTGTACTCGGCACGCAGGTGCCCCGCAGCTTCAGCCGTGGGAGACTGACGCATCCGACCTGCGCAGCTTCATCCCCCTGAGCTTCCGACGCCAGTCCACCACGGTCAGCCACCCGAACACCGACAGATACGCAATCCCAGCCGACGTAGCGATCAGATGCCCACCCCGCGAGAAGAGCGTACTCTCGTCATTTGGGCGGACCGTACCATACAGCACCCCCGGCCCCTCATCGCCCGACCGTTGCCCGCGAACGCGCCCGTCCGCGCCCACGATCTGCGAGACCCCCGAACTGGCTGACCGCACCGCCGAACGCCGCACCTCGATCGATCGAAAGGCGGCCATGCCCGCCTGCTGCCAACGCTGCTGCACGGGCCAGCCTTGCGGGTTCATCACCGGAACCAGCAGCATTTCCGCACCCAGCCCGACCACCCGACGCGTAACGTCGGTGAAGTCCGCATCAAAGCAGATGCACATACCCATCTGTGCGAACGCCGTCTCGAACACCTCGTGCGCCCTGGCGGGATTACCGTCGATAAAGAAGGGCAATGGAACCGCCTTCGCCTGCGAGCCAATGATCTCGCCGCTCGGACCGATCAGCAACGCCACGTTGTCATAGTCACACGCCGCACCGCCCGCCGCCCGGGCATGCGCCCCAACGCAAACATAAGCTCCATACCTTCGGGCCAACCCCGCCAGTTGCTTGACGAGATGATGGTGCTCATCCGCGTAGTCTGCGATGGTGTGCTCCGGCAGAACGACGAGCTTCGGCTTACTCGGATGCTCCAAAGCCTCCGCCGTCAAGACTGCGTAGTCGAAATGGCTGTACGACTCAGCCTGCACGCAAGCAACGGCGACCTCCTCACCCGCAGCCTCATCTGCCGGCTGCGAGACCAGACCGAGCCCCAGCCCCACGCCGGCGACCGCCAAGACCACCCCCCAGTCTCTGCGCTTGCGCCCTATCAATGCACGGGCCAACGCCGAGTTAAACGCCAACATCAGCAAGGAGACTGAGTACACCCCGCCGATCGACGCGCTCTGCGCGATCCACAGATTCGAAGACTGACTGTACCCATACGCCAGGTAGGCAAAACGCAGGCGGGGCAGGCCCTCCGAGCGTAGCACCTCCTGACCAACAAACGCCAGCGGAACCGCCCAGAGCATCGCTGAACTGGAGAATCGCTCCATCAGCAGCTTGGCTACGCGGAACGAAAATCCAAGCCACAAGGCCAGAATGAGAATGACCGCCGCCCCCATCGGCCCCAGCAAGCCGAAACACCACCTCAGCCCCACTCCGTAGTAGACCAAACCCAGAATGGTGCCAAGCAGCCACGCCCGATCCGAGGGAATGCGCGGAAGCGCCATCAGCCACGGAACCAGCGCAAACCACGCCAGTACATGCCAATCGAGCGGCCAATAGCAGACCGACATCAGCCCGCCGGAAACCACCGCCGCAAGAAGCCACCGCCAGGAAACGCCCGGCGCATCATCGTCTGAACTGCCCGAGTGCTCCGCCAACGCCACGCTCCACAAGAGAACTCAACACGGCTGGTCATGTTTTGGTACACACCAGCCGACCTCACGTTGCGTAGCATCCCAGTGCAGCTGCCGGGTGCCCCATCTCGTTGATCCGCCCTCCGGCGGATCTCGGGGTGGGAGACGGAGTCGCGCAATCTGGCAGGGCCGCTCTGCAAACCGTCTGTGCTACAGCACCTTCCCAAGCACCACCAGCGCCACCACCAGCAGCAGCACCCACGGGAGTGTGTGGATCGCCGCCACCAATACCGGGGCATACGAATGACGCGGCTTGGCTGCCGCTCTCTCGATATCTCCCAGATCCCCGAAGAGTGACTCGAAGGGAAGTCGCCTGCAAGCCTCCACTGCCTCCACCATCTGGGCTGCACTCGCATAGCGATCTTCCGCCTCTACAGCACAGGCCCTCTCCACTACCGCCTCCACCCCCGCCATATCCCACGCCCCAGTCGGGTCCTTGCCCGACGAATCCGACCGCCGACGCCCCTCTCCGATATCCTCCAGCGCCAACTCGGAAAGCACCCGCCCCGCCGCATACGTATCTGCCGTCAGATCCATCTGCCCGTCGGGCGGCATATACGCCGGCGTGCCCACCTGACTGGGACCGGCGGTGTTCGTGGTAATCATCCCAATGTCCGCCAACTTCGGGTGGCGCTCGACGAAGATGATGTTCGCCGGCTTGACATCACGATGCGCCAATCCCAGGGCGTGCAGCCGCGCCAGTCCGCGCAAGATACGCAACACGACCTCGATCGCCGTGTCCGCCTCCAGCGGTCCGTGCTCCATCACCGCCTGCAACGTCAGCGGGCGATACTGCTTCGGCAGCAGATCGCGCACCGGCTGACGCAGGATGGCGTCATCCGCCAATTCCATCGTGTAGTACAGAAGCTGTCCTTGCACCCCCACGTGATGAATCTCGATCAGGTTGGGATGACGCCCGACGTGCCGGCAGTACACTTCCAGCGCCGCGGACTCCCGGCACTGCACATCCGCCGAACGCAGACGTTCCAGATCGATAGTCTTCAGCGCCCGATACACTCCCACGCGATCGCGCACCGCCCATACCGTCCCGAACGCGCCTTCTCCGCAGAGCTGAACCCGCTCGTAGTCCGAGATCTGCCATTCTCCGGACTCCGCCGCACCAACCGGGCCGTCCTCGCGCCCCACGACCCCGGTATCCCCTGTCGAATCCCCCAGCACCGCCCGCACCACCCGGGCGTCGAGGCTCGCCCGCCGCGCGCTCTCCAGCACTTCAGCACACCGCGCGCACGCCTCCACGTGCGCCACCAGATGGTCCGCCTCATGATCCGCAAGCTCACCGGCCTCCATACGCTGTAGACGGTCTGCGGAAGGACAGTCG
>JAAEQG010000705.1 GCA_024231775.1 bacterium | reverse complement strand
CTCCAATACCGCGAGGCGTTGCAGAACCCGCCCTTGCTGCTTGTCTCTGATATGGATCGTCGCCCACACCAACCTTACAACACCGTCAAGCGCGCCGTCGGAATAGGCGATTTATCCCAAGAGTACATCCATCCATTCTATATCGTCCATATTACTGACGCCCAGGCCCAACTCGGCGCTGGCGTTTAACCACGCGCTGGCTTGCTCTGTCGCGCCCGCCGGGTTGCCGCCTTCCGCCTCCACCATGTGGCTGTACAGTTGCAGTCCTACCGTGTCGTGTGCGACCGGGTCAAAACTCATCAAGATCGAGTCCCCGCGCGTGGCGTCTCGCCAGCCGGTCTTGACGATCGACAATGCGTCGCCCACGATCAGCCGGGTGCGCTCCTTGATCGGCGGCAGGGCGTTCAATTCGGCAATGCCGCGCACGATGCGCTCACCGTGAAAGCTGCTCGGTTTGGTGAATGTGCCATAGTGGTTTTTCATCGCAAAGCTGATGCCGCTCCAATCGTGTTGCTTGAGAATCGGCACGTTGATCAAGGCGTCGCAATCCATCAAGATATTGCTGAGGCCGACCTCGGTGTCGATCATCGTCCAGCCAGACGCCGAGTCGCCATCGGTGCCATAGCAGCGCACGCCGGGACCGTCTTTGTTGACCGTATAGCCCGCGTTTGGCAGTTCCCGCGAGCTATAGTCAAAGATGACGATTTGTTCCGCCGGCACACCGGCTTGTTGCAACTGCTCGGTGATCGCCATGACGAGTGGGGCGTGCGTCCAGTAACTGCTGATGCTCAACACGTTGACTTTGATGGCGATCTGCTCCCCTGGGGAAAACAAGGAAGCCCACGCCTGGACGGCGTCGTTCTGCCCGGTCAGTCCGGTGATCGCGGCGTTGAGCATCTGGCGCAGGGGGTCCTCCATCAGGCTGTCGCCGTCCCACACCCCGGCGTGAACCTGCACGACTCTGCTCCTGGGGTCTGGCGTCGGTTCGGCGGCGAGGGTGGGGGGGCTTGTCGGCGCGGGCGCGGTGGTTGGCTCGATGGTCGGTGCGGTGGTTGGCGCAGCGGTCGGTGCAGCAGTAGTCCACGCTGATGCCCGCGCAGGTGAACGAACCGCAGCGGCACTCCCCGCTGACGCAGGTGGGGCCAGTGGCCGCGGAGCACGCGTGCCCGCAGGTCCCGCAGTGGGCCGGGCTGGTGTTCGTATCCACGCAGGAGGACCCGCAGCAGGCCGTCCCGGCACCGCAGGGCGGATCGCACGGCATCTCGATGCACCAGCCGTCCTGGCACACGTACCCAGGATCGCAGATG
>JAAEQG010000704.1 GCA_024231775.1 bacterium | reverse complement strand
TCCAGGCCGAGAAACGCGGCGGCGAGTGGTGGGTAAACCGTCAGTCGTTGGAGACGTACATCAACCAGACGGCGGACAGACCAGGCCCACCGCGTGGGCCACACGGTCCACGTGGATGATTTCCTGCACGCTCGCCTTGCCCCCAACCCGACGCCGACCCTACTCCCTCGGAATATACGCGTACGTCACGTTGACCCGGTTGTGCCCCAAGCCCTGGGCCACCTCACGCCGAGCCTCGCGATCATCGAGGCCCAGGTCCCCCAGCAGCCGGTGCAACTCCTGCGCCCAACACTTGCGGAAACCGTGCGTGCCGTAGCAGGCGATCTCCAACTGCTCGCAGGCATAGCGCACCGCCGCCTCCACCCGCCGGGCCAACGAACTGCCCCGATCCCCCCGCCCCTGGAAGACGTGACCGTCGCGGTGAGCCTCGGCCTGCTCCACCAGCCGCTCTAGGAACGGGCGATGCGCCACGCTCACGGTCACCGTCCGAGGCCGCCCACCCTTGGTGGCCCGTACCACGTTCACCACACAAAAGTCCGGCTTGGCGATGTCCAAGTCCTGCCCCCGGATCATCGCCGCCTCACTCACGCGCAGGCCCACCACCCGCTGAAGCTGCGCCACGTCCGCCGTCTGCTTATCACGGGCACGTTCGCGCATAAACGCGACGATCCGCGCCGCCTGCTCTGGCGTGTACGCCCGCTCCGGACGCCGGTCCGAGTGCCACCCCCCGCCGACTGCCAGCAGATCGGGGGCGCTCTACTTGCGCCATCTCCGTTT
>JAAEQG010000703.1 GCA_024231775.1 bacterium | reverse complement strand
GGGAACCGAGGAAGGCCGCCACCTCCTCGAGGTCGAGGTCACCCTCGACGAGCTCGCGGACATCCTGGGCGAGGAACTCCAGCTTCCCCGTATCGAGCCCAAGGGCAAGCACAACATCACCGCGGAAAAGGACAAGTACAGCGGGATCCGCCAGAGCGGACCGGAGTCGTTACGCCACTTCCGGCGCTCCTACCGCCGGGCGCTGCGCCGGCAGATCATGACCGGCGTCTACGATCCGGACAATCCGCGCATCGTGCTCGAACGCCGGGACAAGGTCTACCGTAGCTGGAAGACGGTTCGCAATCCCCAATCCAACGCGGTCATCATCTACATGATGGATGTCTCCGGGTCGATGGGGGACGAACAGAAGGAGCTCGTCCGCCTGGAGGCCTTCTGGATAGACGCCTGGTTGCGGCGCAACTACGAAGGCATCGAGAGTCGCTATATCGTACACGACGTGCGCGCCGCGGAGGTCGATCGGGAAACGTTCTTCCATCTGCGCGAAGACGGCGGAACGCGGATAAGCTCGGCGTTCAACGTCGGCCGGGAGCTCATCGAACAATCCTACAGCCCCGAAGAGTGGAACATCTATCTGTTTCACTTCTCCGACGGTGACAACAGCAGCGAATCGGACAGCCGCGAGTGCTGCAACATGCTCCGCGAGCAGTTGCTCCCCAAGATCAACATGTTCGGCTACTGTCAAGTGGCCAGCGCTTACGGCAGCGGCAACTTCATTAACGTGCTGCACGAGCACGTCAAGGACGCGGAGAACATGGTGACGTCCAAGGTCAACGTCAAGGACGACATCTACGACAGCATCAAGGCATTCTTCTCGGGTGGAAGGTAGGGGAAAACCATGCCCGTTCGCGTACTATCCAGGGAGTTGCAGGAATGGGCGGAGAAGGCCGCCGAGTGTGCCCGCAGCGAAGAGCTCGATTTCTACCCGGTCATCTTCGAATTGCTCTCCTTCGACCAGATCAGCCAGGTGGCAGCCTACGGCGGATTCCCCCAGCGCTACCCGCATTGGCGCTTTGGCATGGAGTACGAGAAGCTGCGCAAGCAGAATCGCTATGGGCTGGGCAAGATCTATGAGATGGTCATCAACAATGACCCCTGCTACGCCTATCTGCTCGATGACAGTGCCCTCGTCGACCAGAAGACCGTAATGGCCCACGTGTACGCCCACTGCGATTTCTTCAAGAACAACCTCTGGTTCTCCAGGACCAACCGGCGCATGATCGACGAGATGGCCAACCATGGAACCCGCATCCGCCGGTACATCGAACGCTACGGCTTGGAACCCGTCGAACGCTTCATCGACACCTGCCTGGCCCTGGAGAACCTCATCGACCCCTACTCCGTGTTCATGAGGCGCTCCCCGGGACGTTTCGGGGGGGCGGACTCGGGCGCTTCGGATGCACAGCAGGTAGCCCGTTATCCCGCCAAGGGCTACATGGAACGCTACATTAACCCTCCCGGAGCAATGGCGAAGGAGCGCCAGGAGCAGCTCGAGGAGGCGGAGGAAGCCTGCCGCAGGTTCCCCCACGCACCCCTGCGCGACGTGATGCTCTTCCTGCTGGAGCAGGCCCCGCTGGACGACTGGCAGGCGGACATCCTGGCCATCGTCCGCGAGGAAGCCTACTACTTCGCTCCCCAGGGACAGACCAAGATCATGAACGAAGGCTGGGCCAGCTACTGGCACTCCACCATCATGACCAACTACTGCCTGGAAGACTCCGAGTTAATCACCTACTGCGAGCACAACGCCGGCACCCTGGCAACCTCGCCGGGGCGACTCAATCCGTACAAGCTGGGCGTGGAGCTGTTTCGCGACATCGAACGCCGCTGGAACACCGGTCGCCACGGACTGGAGTACGACCGTTGCGACAACATGCAGGAACGCCGCAACTGGGCCAACGGTCATAAGCCGAAGGGAAGAGTGGTCGGCCGAAACTCGCCGGGCAGAGAGAAGATCTTCGAGGTCCGGGCGCTCTACAACGATGTCACCTTCATCGATGCGTTCCTCACCCCGGAGTTCGTCGAGGATCAGGATCTCTATCACTATCGCCAGGACCCCGCCACCGGCCGCATGGTCGTGGTCAACCGCGACTTCAGGCAGATCAAGCAGCAGTTGCTGTTTCTGCTCACCAACCACGCCCAACCCTACATCTACGTGTTGGACGGAAACTACCGCAACCGGGGCGAGCTCTACCTGGGCCACAAGCACTGTGGAATCGATCTGGAGATCAAGACCGCCGTCGAAACCCTGAAGGCGGTTCATGAGTTCTGGCAGCGCCCGGTACACATCTGCGCGCTGATCGACGAAGACTACATGCTGTTCTCCTTTGACGGAGAGCAGTCCACCCAGCAACGCATCGACGAGAACATCGAAGAACCCGCCAACGACTTCGAAGAAGAGGACTGATCCCGCAAGCTCCAGCCCCCGAAGGGGGTGTAGGAATAGAGCCCAGGGTGAGCGAAGCGAGCCCTGGGACAAGCGGACCGTCCAAGGAAAGAGCCCCCGAAGGGGGCGAAGGAACGCCGCGACGTTCCTCGAAGCGATGGAGCATTCGCAGACAACACTCTACTCACGCCGGATTCACGGTACGCATGGACTGATAGCGTCCCAGTACTCCGTTAGGCTTCCCTCGACAGCATACCCTGAACCGAGCCGCGACCGTAAGGGAGCGGACCCTGCGAAAACCACCCTCCACGCGGCAACCGCCTCCTCACCGGCGCGGTTTGGGTTGTTCCTCGGTTAAGATGCTGCGCGGGTGCGCGGGTGCCCCATCCTTTGTCCAGCAAAGGGTGGGGGCTTGCAGTCTTGCGCGGGTGCCCCGTCCTTTGCGCAGCAAAGGGTGGGGGCGGGTGCCCCAGGTCCTTTGGACCTGGAGGCTCGATCATCGGGGCAGCCATACTCACGGTCGCGGCTTTGGAGAAGACTCGTATCGGCACGCTCATGCGAGACCTGGTGTCACACGGAGATTGGCTGCTGACTAGGACGTAGCCACGATCGGAGTCCGAACCTCCACCGGCACCGGAGCAGTCACAGCTTCCGGCGCGCCGGAACTCGGACACGGCGAGGAACCGTGGAGATGGCGGTATCTCTGCACGTGCAGCTTGACCAGATTGAGCATCAGGCAGGTCACCCAGGAGTGGGCGTACACGAACCCCACCAGACCAGCCAGGACCACCCGTGACCAGTGAATGGTAACTTCTCCGGCGACAAGGTAGGTCCACATCCCTCGCCCGATCAGGGCGACGGTGACCAGCGCAAAGGGCAGCAGCAGAATCGTCAACCCGCGGATCGAGAAGAACCGCTCCAGGGCGAGGGTCAGCGTACCCGGCTGATGGTTGCCCCCGGCTAGGAAGGCGTGCATGTTCTTGGCGATCACGCTCGCCGACACCATGGTCATCGCCACCGACCCCAGCAGAGAGCAGAACAGCAACCGATAGATCATCCACTCTTCCAACCGCCGCTCCCGCACCCACATCTCGATCGGGTGCATCGCCAGCAGTACGGTCAGAGTGATGCACAGCCCCGCCCCACTCAACAGAATCCGCGCCGGCCGCCAGATCAGGGTCATCTCGAAGATGGTCTGGAAGAAGCGCACACCGTCTCTCAACACGTTCAGCTTGGACTCCCCCACGCGTTCCTCGTACTTCATGGGGATCTCGATGATCTTCATCTGATCGTCCATCAGGGCCCGGGCGCTCATCGCCGGGGTGAAGTGAAGCCCATCCGGAAGCGGATACAGCGGGTCGAGGGCATCCCGGCGGATGACCCGCATCCCGCTGGCGGTATCGGTTACCATTCGGTTGCTGAGGATGCTCAGAATCGCGGCGTAGACCGTGTTACCGATCCGCCGGATCCGCGGCATACGGCTGCTAGGCCCCATCCGCGAGCCCAGAGCGATCACCGCGTCCTGGCGGATCAACTCGCTGCACAGCGGAGTGAAGAACTCCGGATCGCACGTGCCGTCGGCGTCCAGAAACGCCACCAACTCGCCATCCCCCACCTCGAAACCGCGTTTGATCGCCGCACCGTAGCCGCGGTTGGTCTCAAAGACCTCGACGCGAACCTCGTCGTAGCTCCGGGCGATCTCCACCGTACGGTCATCCGAACCGTCGCTGACCACGATCAATTCGACCGAGTCCACCGGCGAGCCCGCCACGATGCCGGCCCGCGCTTTCAGGCAGCGCTCGATCGTAACGCCGATGGCCTCTTCTTCGTTGTAAGCTGGAATAACGATCGAAAGTTTCATCAGCGTCCCACTCTTTGGCTTATCCCGAAACTGTGGGACAGGCTTTCTAGCCTGCCTTACTCATGACTTTGCTGTTCCGGCGGAGCGTGGCTGGGCTTGTCCGGTTGCGGTTGAACGCCTGGCTGGCCGAGTTCCACGCGGTAGTCGATCTGCACCGCCTGGTCATCGACGCCTCTTCGAGTATCCCACCACCACAGGCGACCGAGCTGGAAGAGATACACTCCCGACCACGTTCCGAACCATGCCAGCAACACGTCGGTCACCCCGGGAATACGCGAGGGCAGCAGCAACTGTCCCACCTCGAACACGCCGATCCCCAGCGCCGCCCAAGCCCCCACCCGCCACGGTGCCCAGGATCGCGCCCTGGCTCCGTACAGAGCAAACGCCGCCAGCAACGCCCCCAAGGTCGCAAACCGCAGGACCTTGCGGACGACATCATCGACCGCGCTATGAAACCTGGCCCCCTGGTAAGCTTCTCCAGGTATCCATTCGGTCACCCGAAGCTGGGCGGCGATACTGTCCGACGAAGTCTCGAATCGAAACGGAGCGGTCTCGCGCACGGCGATGCCGGCGATGACGATGGTCAACCCGAGCACGATCAGCCGGCGAGCGCCCTCGCGCTCCAGCGGCCAGACTGCCCGGGCTGAACCAGGCTGCCGAACCAGGATCAGCGGTTGCAGCAGCACCCCCGCCAACGCACCGCTCATCTGGGCTATGGGCACGGTGACGTCCAGCCCCCGCGACATGATGAAGAGCTGCAACCCCGAGCTACCGATCGAGTACAGCGCGCACATCCCCAGGGCATTGGCTGCCGCGCCCGCCGCGCTCAGCTCGCAATGTACGCGCAGGTAGTAACAAGCGACCAAAGCCAACACCGCGTACAGCAGCGTCCAGGTCACGTAGTCCAAAGCCAGCATCCACCAATCCCGCAGCATCAGGTGGTGGCGCTCGTATCCAGTCTTCTCACCCTCGTAGCGATGCAGCTCGGTGATGTTCGAGAGTTTCTCGAAGGGAACGAACTCGGCGGACTTAGCCGCCTGTTGCAGCCGATCAACCGAAAAGGTGATGTCCATGGGCAGCAGCGCCGCCAGCGCCAGCGCACAGCCCAGCAAACCAGTCATCACCAGCGAGGGCCGATCGCGCAGATCTCGCGTGAACCGACGCGACAAACTCCGCACGACCAGCACGAACGGGCGAGATGCCACGGCACCGGAGGCTGCTCCGGCGAAGTTGTACAAACAGTCGTACCCCGAGGAAATCCGCACGTGAGACCAGGTCTGGATCAGCTCCATCAGGTAGCTGAGACCCGCGGCGAACAGCAGCGTCGGAGCGAACGCCATCCAACGATTCCACCCCCCCTTGACCAGCGTCGCGCAGAGCAGGATTCCCAGCGGAATGTAGAAGGCGACGTTGCTGACTGCGTCAGGGATGGAGAGGCCCACCAAAGGAAGTCCGAGCACCCAGCCGCTGGCCCCGGGGATTTCCGAAGCCATCACCGAAAAATCCAAGGGGACCAGCGAGTTGTAAATGATGATCAACAGGTACAGCGCGGTCATCGCCTCGACGCGTCGACGTCGAAGCAGCGACAGCAGTCTTCCGGCAGCGGGGATGTCCCCCGGATTGGCGTACGCTTGCCCCATCGGTCTCCTCGGGCGGTGAGGGGTATGGACCGTCGGCGTCTGCGCGGACGGCGCCCTGGTCTAGTTATCGGTCGCAGACCGGCAAGACTTGGCTTCAGCCTTCACAATAGTGCTACGGGTGCTAAACCGGGCTGCTGACCGGTGGCGGGCAACACCCTGCACCGTGAGGACCCATTGTCCGATAAAACAACGTATGCATGTGGTGGCGCTGACCACGGGTGGACCCTACGAGCGATACGTTCTGAACGAACTGCATCGCCGGTGCGGGTTGCGCGCCGTTATCATGCGGGCGGGGCTGAGCCCGGAACCAGGAACCACCCTGCGTCGGCAGTACTGGTCCACCGCCAACCTCCTGCGCCGCATATCTTCCGATGGCTGGCCGGCGGTCCACCGCTGGTGGCTGTCCGGTCGAATACGCCGCTGGGAGGACCGGCTGCGTGGGCGGGCCCTGCGGGAGGTGCTCGAGGTCCGCGAGGATCTGCCGTTCGACGACGGGCTGGAAGTGGTCGAGGTGGCCAACCTGAACGGATCGGAGACCACGGAGTGTCTACGACGCTACGCCCCTGACGTGCTGTTGCTGCTCGGCTGTCCGATCATCCGGCGCCCTATTCTGGAGTCAGCCCGGCGGGGCGTGCTGAATTGTCATACCTCGCTGCTACCAGCTTTTCGCGGCGTTGCCCCGGAATACTGGATCCTGCTCAGCGGAAGGCATGACTGCGCCGGGGTGACCATCCACTGGGCGACCGAGCATCTCGACGCCGGGGCGATCACCGCTCAACGGCGAGTCGAGGTGCTTCCAGGAGACGATCCTTTCCGCCTGCGAGCCCGGTGTATGGTGGGAGCGGTCAACGCCTTCGATGAAGTGTTGAACGCCCTGGCGTCGGGAGATTGTCCGGGACAGCCTCAGCCGCCCGCAGCCGCAGCGTATCGGGCCAGCCAGCTCACCCCCGAGCTGCGCTGGCAGTGCTGCCTGATGGGTCGCGCTCGCAAGGCGGGCAGGCCACCGACCACAGAAGCAGTGCAGATGGCATGACTCTTCTGCAGGCAGAACCTACCGTCGCCGCTACCGTCCTCCCCTGGCCGGCGCCGTATCAGGCGGCGCTGACCATCTGCAACGATCTGGACTGCACGACTTGGGAGGAGTTCCGGGTCCTGCACCGCTACCTGAACACCTCGAAGACCACCCCCTTCGGCGACGGCCTCGGACTACCGCTCGGCGATAGCTTCTGGATGTACACCGTGAACCCGGACCAGGATTCCGGTTTCGCCTACTTCGCGGATCTGGAGGGGACACCATCAGCAGCGGCGGAGCCCATGCGCGAGCTCATGCGCGCGGGCGTCCTCGACGTGCTGCACACCTACGGCAACTTCTCGCAGCGGGGCGGGTTTCGTCGGGAGCACGCCGAGCGGGCGGCGGACGAGCTGCGCGCTCACGACATTCAGCCGCGCGTCTGGGTCAACCACGGCGACTGCCACAACTTCCAGAACATCCACGGTCCATCCAGGCAGAGGCACTGTGCCGGCGGCTGCGAGTACAGCTCCGGCGCCGACGGGATTCCCGTGCGTAACCTCGAGTACCACCTGGACATCACCCGCGAACTCGGGGTGCGCTATCTCTGGGTCGGCGAACTCACTCAGGACATCGGCCAGGATCGCCAGCTCTCAGCCCGCGAGCATCTGCTCGCGCGCAATCCCCTCAAGCCGCCGCGCTGGCTGCGCCGCGATCTGTCAGCCCTGGCCCAATCGTGGCTTGTGCTTGACGGAGGGAGCGGTCGACGGGGAGAACATGATAACCGACTAATGCATCGATACGACCTCACGGCGGGGACGTTCTACCGATTCACGCGGTTCGGACGCTTCGGACCGGACCGCATGGAGCATCTCCCCTTGCTGCTCTCCGACGCCAACCTGGACGCCCTGCAACGGTCCGGGGGAGCGACGGTATTGTTCGCCCACCTGGGCAAACGCCAGGACCGATCCGCAGACGTGCTCAACCCGGCGTCGTCGGCGGCGTTGGCTGGGGTGGCTCGACGCTTCCATGGGGGCGAGCTCTTCGTCACCTCGACCAGCCGTCTGCTCTACTACATCACCGTGCGCGATCACCTTCGTTACACCGCCGCACAACGCGGCGAACAGGTGGTGCTGAACATCGAGCGGGTGGAAGATCCCGTGCTGGGTACGTTTGTGCCCAGCGAAGCGGATCTGGCGGGGATAAGCTTCGGACTGCGGATTGCAGAGGGGCAGGGCACGATGGCGTGCTCCTCGCTCGGTTCTTCCAAAGACACTAGAGCCTATCCCAGAACTCCTGTGGCACCGGTTTCCAACCGGTGTCTGACCGGTTCTGGGGTGGGTTCTGCGCAGCCGGCACTCTGCGTAACCATCGCCGGACGCGCCGTGGATGTCCGCATCGACCGCCAGTCGGCCTCCCCTGTCGGGAAGGGCGGGGGGTCACCGGCGGACACACGGTACACCGTGCAGTTTCCGATACCGCGTTGGGACGTGGGCGACCTGCTGGACTGACCGCCTGTGGTGAGACTCCATCTCGCACCAAGTCCAGGATGACTGTGATCAAGGAGCCGCTGGCCTGAACCGGACGTGCCGCACCCGCGAATCATGGGCCGCTCGCCGGGGCGTCGAAGCGAATGCGGGTTTCGGGTACACTCTAGACTCGGTCAGTCTGATGGTGAGACCTTGCATGCTCGATTTCTCGGAACACAGGATTGGAGTCATCGTACCCGCGTACCGCGTGGCCCCGCACATCGTCCAGGTCATCCGCGGCGTTCCCGACTTCGTCGAGTCCATCATCGTCGTGGACGACGCCAGCCCCGATGAGACTGCCGATCTGGTGGCCTCGCTCGAAGACCCCCGGGTAACCCTGCTGCATCATGACGTCAATCAGGGTTTGGGGGCGGCGATGCGGACCGGATTCACCGAAGCTCTGCGCCAGCGGCTGGACATAGTCGTCAAGATGGACGGCGACGACCAGATGGACCCGGCTCACCTGCCTCGCCTGCTGACTCCGCTGATCCTCGGCCGGGCGGACATGACCAAGGGCAACCGGTTTCACGATCTGCGGGCCCTGCGGAAGATGCCCGCAGTCCGCATGGTGGGCAACGCGGCGCTGACCTTCTTGGTCAAGCTGGCTTCGGGCTATTGGGACATGTTCGACCCTACCAACGGCTACTTCGCCATCCGGACCGAGGTACTCGACCGCCTGAACCTGAACAAGCTGCCTGAGCGATTCTTCTTCGAGAGCGGATTCCTGGTTAGCCTGGGGATTGCGGGGGCGGTGGTGCGCGACGTGCCCATCGGAGCCCGGTACGGTTCGGAGGAGTCCTCACTCTCGATCTGGAAGACCCTGGTGGAGTTTCCGCCAAGGTTGTGCTGGGGCCTGCTGCGGCGGTTGTTCTGGCGATACTTCGTGTTCGACTTCACCGCGGTCTCGGTCTTTCTACTCATCGGCCTCCCATCGCTGGCGTGGGGCATCTGGTGGGGACTCAGCGCTATGTGGGAGCTGAAGGGAACCGGCCAACCAGCCTCGGCGGGCACCGTGATGCTCGCTGCGATGCCGATCATCCTCGGCTTCATGCTGGTGCTGCAGGCCATGGTGGTGGACATCGGCAGCGTTCCTCGACAACCCCTGTCTTCGATCGGCAGTACGCCGGTCACGCACGATGAAGATGCGGAGACCGGCGGGGACGGAGCGGACGACGGTGAGTAGGTCGGTCGATCTGGTGATCCCGGCGCGCAACGCCGCCCGCACGCTCCGCCTCAACCTCACCGCCGCGGTGCGCATCCTCGAACGCGGCGAACTCGGGAGGATCATCGTCGTGGACGACGGTTCGACCGACACCACCGCCCAGATCGCCGGAGAGTTCCCCGTAACCTGCCTCCGTAGTCCTCCTCGAGGCCGATCAGCGGCCCGGAACCTCGGCTGGAACGAGAGCGACGCGGACGTCGTCTGGTTCATGGACGCCGATTGTGTCGCCCAACCGGATGCTTTGATCCGGATCCTGCCGCATTTCGACGATCCGGTCGTCGGAGGCGTGGGCGGCAGCTTCTGTGCAGCCCCGGGCGGGCCGTTGCTGGCTAAGCTGATTCACGAGGAGATCATCGAGCGGCATCGTCGTATGGGTAACCGAGTGAATTTTGTCGCGACGGGTAACGCCGCCTATCGGCGGAGCGTCCTGGAGGAGGTGGGCGGGTTCGACGAACGCTTCGTCCGCGCCCAGGACGCCGAACTGTCTTACCGAGTGCGGGCAGCAGGTCACCAACTGGCGTTCGCCCCCGATTCACAAGTCGAACACGCCCACGAGACCAGGCTGTGGTCCTATCTGCGAACCCAGGCCCAGCAGGGCTACTGGCGTTTCTGGCTTCACCTGCGCCATCCCTCGCCGGCGTCGGGAGACTCGTATAGCAGCGTGATCGACAACGCTCAGCCGCTGCTGGCGATGGGTCTGCTGGGGTCTCTTCTGGCGATG